>NZ_JBPAOH010000001.1:0-156502 GCF_050875635.1 Tolypothrix sp. VBCCA 56010 | reverse complement strand
ATTGATTACTTCAATCGAACGATGGCTAAACCTTTCAAATGGACTTATAAGGGTAAGGTGCTGGCTATTTAATGGTCGGTCTATTTCCGCCACCCTGTACTAGTTGTCATCCTGTAAAAAATATGTCCTATTTTGACTAAAAGGTGTTGGTATTTTGGCGGACTTATGGTGCGATTTTGGGGTTTTGGCAAAGTTATCTTTCCAAAAGCGAAAATTTCTTGGCGATCGCTTAACGGAAGAATGAGCATTACAGCCCAACGGGTGGCAAGATAATGGTTCCAGTCGCGGCAATATTATCGTCCCACCGACAATTAATTTTGTAGATGGGGTTAGAGTACATTATTGTTCCAATGCTACTCGCACCCCACAATTAACAAACAACAAAAAAATCCCGTCATAGGCGATCGCTATAACGGGAGAATAATAAGAAGATTTTGTATAAACTATCGATAAGCGACTTGTGGTGTCCAAACTTGTGTAACTTGTTCACCATAAGTAGTAGGCAGATCTACCTCAGTTGCGGCGCCAGTTTTACCATCACTAGAAACTGTTACTAAAGGCCAATTTTCATCTCCTAATTCACCAGTACGGAACATAACATTATCAGGTTGATTTTTGCTCCAACCTAACAACACCGAAATTTTATCGTGTTCTTCGTTACCATCGCTAGGGGCAACAGTATTAGTGTTATTCTTTTGTCGATCCCAAATCACCGCGCTATCAGAAGCATCAGATGTATTAAATACGGCTTCAAATCTACGTGCTAAAAAGCGATCGCCTTTTTCAGACCAGCTGACAGGAACTAAAACGCCAATAGTTCCTTCACCGTTAGGATCTGGTGATGATACCTTAACATTCAATAGTGCATCTCTGTTGTAAGAAGTTGAAGACACTACCCGTAAATTCTTGGTTTGCCTATCTTCAATAAACAGAACACTGCTAACCCGGCTATTGTGCATTTGGGACTTTACTTCTAGTTGTACGCGGCTATAAACAGCATACCTACCATCCGGAGAAACTACAGGTCTACTGCGGAAATAGCGCACTCCACCACCCTTGGAACTCATAGCCTCTTGAGTAGACTGTATCCATTCCCAAGGAATAGGATAAGGACTTCCTATCGGATCTGTCTGTGCTGTTTGAGACTCATCAGGCTGGGGATCGACATTTATGTTTGTTGTATTTGGTTGCGATCCTCCTTTTACAGGCGAGATTGTTGCTGCGTCTAATGATTCATCAGCAGGCTTATCTATTGCGATAACAGTATCTTCGCTTGTCAAAGACTTGAGTTTAGCAGCTTTCAATCTTTCCACTAAATTACTTTGACTGCCAGATACACTCGTGGGTGGTGCGAGTTCAACCGCTGCCAAGGGGTCGGGAGTAGATGCCTCTTCCTCGATTAATGGTGCGAGTTCAACCGCTGCCAAACGGTCAACAGTCGGTTCTTGACTTGACAGAGAATTATCTTCTGCTGTCAAAGGCTGCATTTTATCTACTTGTGATAGTTGTGGGTCAACAGCAGCTATTTCCACTGGTTCTGAGTCAGAGTTTCCTGACGCAGGAGTGATTTGAGCTACCTGTGATTGTTTCGCTGAACTAGAGTGACCCGATGCAGCCACTAAAGGTGCGATAAAAAGCACAACGACAACATACTTGGTGAATGGTTTCACGCGGAACCATCCTGACAGCAAAAGGGTTTTAAGCATGTTTTAACTCTCTAGAGGGCGGTTGCTGTGTGAGGAGCACCTGCTGAGACAGTGACGGGGCAAACTACATTATATGTATAACAACAAACTAATTGATTGAACCAGATATTTTATTCAAATTTTGCACAGTTTTACATAAACCACGTAACATGGCCTATACCTTGAAAAAGTACTCAGCTTTTACGAGAAATGCTAGCAGTGTACTGACACAAAGCACAGAGGAACTACTGAGATACAGAAATCCCCCGCTGCTAAAATTCAACTACACCAAAATACAGGTATCCCCAATTGGCTGTTGAACGCATCAATTGTACTTACTACTTTTACTGGCAACCTGCGCTCATACGATGTGTTTGTTTATTGTGGCATTAGTAAAAGCTAACCTATTATAGGCAGCTTATTTTTATTTTGTGCCACACAGCAGACCCCGATAACTGTAAAAGTATGACCATTATCAAAAATTTGGTAAACGCACAACCAATAATACTCTAGAAGTACCACTGGCATCTACCAAAAGACATAAATTGCAATTGCTTTTGCAAGCATTGCAAAAGCAAACTACTACTTAATTGATATTAACTACAACGAAAGCCGAAGTCTTTGGGAACTATTAGGAACGATATTGAGTAGTAAACTCAGAACAAAATGTTCTTAGACATCGCAAGGCAATTAAATTCGCCAAAAGCAGATGCGTTTCATACTGGCTTATCTGCCAGATGATTCATTATAACCCTGGTTAGCGATGCTGTCTTTTACAAGCACCAGATTATTTTACAGCTAAATGAGCAATTTTTTAGTTAGTGTGATTGTAAAAAAGCAAAATTCCCTAATTTATTATGAAAGTCGTATTTTTTGGTACTCCCCAATTTGCTGTACCTACCCTAGAAAAATTGCTGAATCATCCAGAATTTGAAGTTTTGGCAGTAGTTACCCAGCCAGATAAACGTCGGGAACGCGGTAACAAACTTACACCGTCACCGATAAAAACTGTCAGCACTGCTGCTAACCTACCAATATGGCAACCCCAGCGCATAAAAAAAGACACTGAAACCTTAACTCAACTTAAACAATTACAGGCGGATGTGTTTGTCGTGGTTGCCTATGGGCAGATTTTATCTCAAGAAATCTTGGATATGCCCAAATTGGGTTGTATTAATGTACATGGCTCGATTTTGCCGAAATATCGGGGTGCGGCTCCGATTCAGTGGTGTTTGTATAACGGTGAGAAGGAAACCGGGATCGTGACAATGTTAATGGATGCGGGGATGGATACGGGAGCGATGCTACTTAAAGCTACTACACCTATTGGATTATTAGATAATGCTCAAGATTTGGCAATTAGGCTATCTCTAATCGGTGCTGATTTGCTGGTGGAAACGCTATCTCAGCTAGAACAAGAAGAAATTCAACCAATCGCTCAAGACGATTCACAAGCTACTTATGCACCTTTAATTAAAAAACCGGATTATGCGTTGGATTGGTCAAAAAGCGCTTTTGCATTACACAATCAAATTAGAGGCTTTTATCCCAACTGCACCGCCACTTTTCGCAACCAACCGCTAAAAATCACCGCCACCGCTCCGCTTGGTTCTGCTTTTTGGAGTGAGTTACCACCAGAATTACAAGAAATAGAGCATAAACTGCCGGATTTGTCAACAATATCAAGTAATCCAGGAGAAGTGGTAAGCATTGTTAAGGGAGTGGGAGCGATCGCTCAAACCGGCGATGGTTTATTATTGCTACGAGAAGTTCAGCAAGCCGGCAAACGTCCCCAATCAGGATGGGATTTTGTTAATGGTACCCGTTTAGCTGTAGGAGAAGCGTTTGCCGCTGGGAGTTAGGAGTGGGGGAGTGGGGGAGTGGGGAGTGGGGAGTGGGGAGTGGGGAGGAGCGAGTGCGTTGGACGGGTTCCCCGGCAGCCGTGCACCTGGCGTTGGGGAGTGGGGAGTGGGGAGGAGCGAGTGCGTTGGACGGGTTCCCCGGCAGCCGTGCACCTGGCGTTGGGGAGTGGGGAGTGGGGGGACAAGGGGCGACGGGTGTGGGGACAAAGGGGACAAGGGAATTGCTGACTCTTGACTCCTAACCACCAACCACCAACCACCAACCACTAACCACTAACAACTAACAACTAACCACCAACCACTAACCACTAACCACTAACAACTAACCACCAACCACTAACCACTAACCACTAACAACTAACCACTAACTAGCTAACTTTTAACTCTTCATAAAATCGGCAAGAGTCGCAAGGTCCTTCTGGGTTAACTGCACAGCGAATAATTTCTGAATTAGCATTATAGCGGCAGGTGGCATCTCCGACTACCCAACGTCCGTTTACCAAACTTTTCTCTGATGGTCGTTTGGCGGATTGGACGTAAAGAGCTATATTTTGTAAACGGTAACGTCCTGCCTTAAGCTGATATTTGTGGCGACGTTCTAAAACTGCGTAGGTTTTACCTTGCAAATCAAGATAGTTTCCAGGTTGCGGTGTCCAATCAAATTGCACGTTGCCGAGGGATTGGCGCGGATGCGTCAGAATCACCTCGGTTGAAAGAGATGGCTCCATAAGCTTTTGTAATTTGGTTTACATTATTAGGATGGTAACGCACTCTTGTTGCCTAATCTTGCTTAGTTTATGTTAGGGTTAACGATTTGCCGAAAAGTCTAAGTTTCCTAACAATCAGCAATCGAATGAGTACAAATGACTTGAGAAAAGTTACACCGATGCGCTAGTCTTCATAATCGTGACTGCATGTTTTGACACTCCCCGCATCTATTGACACGGGGATTCTTGGCTCTAAGACATAACTTGCTCAAGCAGGTTTTCACCAACTAGAGTAGAGGTTTCATCTCCCCAAGCGGGGAAAAGCATCTAGCGCAAAGGTTCCGGTATGCCCTACCGTACCCAATCCTCGAGATAGTATGTTTCTAGCTGCGTTTTCGTCTCTATCCATTACGCACCCACACCTGCAAACGTGTGTAAAGCGTGGATAGTGTTTTCTTAACAAGTTCACCGCAGCTAGAGCATTCTTGACTTGTATATTGCGGATTGACCGCAACTGTGACTCGTTTAAATACTTTTCCAAAGTACTCAACCCAGACACGGAATTGATACCAAGATGCGTCATTTATTGACTTGGCTAAACAGTGATTTTTCACCCTTACGGGTTCGCCAGTCGCTTCAAGTCGGGGAACCCGCCCAACGCGCTGGCGAACCATGTTTTTAATCCTCAAATTTTCGTAGGCTATCAAGTCGTTAGACTGAACTACGCACCGTGCAAGCTTTACTGCATGGTGCAATACGATTGCCTACTCCGGCTTGAGGTGGCGTAACCCGCAAACCCGTCTAGCCTTGCCTCTATTCTTTGAACCCTTCTGGTTGGATTGACCTTATGGTTAAGCTCAAGATTGGAGACCAGTGTCAGTCTTTGTAGCGGAGTTAATAATTTCACTCCATCTATTCCGGCTGTCTTTTTTCCTTGATTATCCTGAGTTACCCGACGAACTGCAAGACATTTTGCAGACCAGGATTTCATCAACAGACGTTGGAGTCTATGGACTGTCTTGACATCACCACGATTAGAGGCTTGATAAATCCGCCTTTGGAGCTTGAAAATATTCTTCTCTAGCTTTCGCTCTTAGAATATTTTTCCATTCATACATTGGTTGTAACGCCGTGTTCATGACTTTTTTACTCTAATTGGTAGCTTTATCTTCCAAACTGTCGTGTCTCCGTCTGCTTATCTCTTGCATTACCAAGAGCTTTTGCTTCTGAGACAATCCTGTCCTCATAAAGCTTGCGGTTGATACCTTCTCAGAAAATCGACCTTTCCTGAGAGCTATTATAAGGATTATTTCGTTCCTAATAATCATTTGGCGCTGTGTTTAGGGTGGTACTATTCGCCGGGTTTATTGAGGGTGAATGCCAGTCGCGGTTGGAAACGCTGACCCCATATATCCTTTGTCTTTTGACTCCAGCCTATCAGCCTTATTTGACTGGTTAACTTTAACGACGATTCAAGCGTACCTTCACGTTAGTTACCCGTTTACAACCTTGCTTGCAGGGATTCCGCATTAGGCTTGCAGTGACCTGCTTTTAACCCTTGCACTCCAGCATTGATAATCAGTCTCCACTGTAGGGTTATGCTGTCAACTCTTCACCAAGAGTGGTAGGAATTGCACCTACATGATTATTAAGTTGTCAATTCCAGTAGTTTTATAGTCTACTTTTCGGAATTGCCTCTCATCCTTGGACATAATCCATTTCGAGAGAACGAATCGCACCCATCCTGATGTTTTGTACTCGACACGACAATCTTTCTGGAATTAAGGATACCCTTTCTTGCCAGAAACGCTATGAGTGCAGTTATCATAAAATCGACAAATAGAAGACCATGCTCGCTCTGCGCTGGCAAGTCTCGCGCCATTGGGCGTTGCTGAACCAAAATATGAATCAAGCGATCGCCTTAAGCTCAGTGGCGCTACGCACCTTTACTCGCCACTGAGCCATACCTAGTTGTTGTATTACTAAACGAATTGAATGTTTAAGCATTTACTCGGATGCGCGAGTCACAAAAACTTTTACGATGTAGTCGAGCACTCCGGATGTCTTAAACGACTATTCTCTCCAAGGCGTGTCGCCGGACAGAAGCTTCTGTCCGGCGAACCGCCGCCTCCACTCAAGTCAATTATGTTTTACTAACGATGTGATCTTCATTGCTGATAAAACAAGGATAAACAGGATAACCATCGGTGACGTAAAAATAAGACTGCCAACATCTTATTATCAACCACAAATGTTTAAAAGTTTTTGAACTTCTGTCGCCTAAGACCCAAGCTATAATTCCTGGAACGCTGTGATTTACGGCTGTCCACAGCCAAATTTTGTTTTTTTGAGCCAATAAAAGTTTCTAGTTCATCGATTTGTGTTACTTCCGGTATTTCACTTCTATAAGGTGTATCTGGTAAAGTGCTAGCCACTTGCTTCACCCAATTTCTAACAGTAGTATGATGTACTTTTTTAACCACGGAAGGTGGTCGCCGCAGGCACCGCCTTTAAAAGGCGGTGTACCGGCGACTCTTTCTATCGCCCGGAACCCAGAACCATTGACATACATTTCGCTCGCATTCACTTTTAATATCTTCCGTGTATCCTTTCCGATTATAAAATTCGCTCTCACTGACGTTTACAGTTGACACATATGTAGTGAGCGTTTACCACGTTGCCGCCCAATATAAGCGCTCTTTGAGTAGATTCACACCTTGGACATTACAAGCGCGATCGCCCATTATCATATTTCTATTCTGCAACGCCCGCCATTGAATTAAGTTCATTCGCAAAGGGGAAATTAGCCGCAAGTCTCGCATTCACTTTTAATATCTTCCGTGTATCCTTTCCGATTAGAAAATTCGCTCTCACTGACGTTTACAGTTAACACATATGTAGTGAGCGTTTACCACGTTGCCGCCCAATATAAGCGCTCTTTGAGTAGATTCACACCTTGGACATTACAAGCGCGATCGCCCATTATCATATTTCTATTCTGCAACGCCCGCCATTGAATTAAGTTCATTCGCAAAGGGGAAATTAGCCGCAAGTACAGCGCAGAAATGAATGCAAATCATTTTTACCTATGTCTTTGTTGTCCATCCATAGCCGAATACAGCTATTTCTAATGAACTTGGCAGCACGAATTGCATCTTCTACTGCTGTTAATTGAACTGACTTCCCATAAGCTTTAAACTCAAAAACAAGCATTGCTTTACCTCCTGATTTTATACTATTATCTCGAGTATAAGATTAGCTAAAAATATAATAAAAAGCCGTCCTTCAAGGACGGGGCTTTGTACCCAGTTTTTCGGTAACATCAGGCGATGACAAATCAATCTTCCCCAGAAATTCCTCCTTGCACTTGGAACCGTTCCATTGGTAAGGGGTGGGACAAACCTTATACTGTTCGTTATGCCAGTAATATTGATGATGGACCTTGGCATGGAATGCCTTTAGGCGGTTTTGGTGCAGGTTGTATCGGTCGTTCTTCGCGGGGAGATTTCAATCTTTGGCATATTGACGGGGGGGAACATACTTTTCAAACTATCCCCGCTTGTCAATTTAGTGTATTTGAGTCAGATAAAAGTTCTTCTCAAGCATACGCTTTGTGTACGCGATCGCCTGAAGATAATACTTTGGCTGCGTGGAAGTGGTATCCGACTGGGGGTGAGGATGAGGGGGACGCGATAAATCGCGTCACTACGGGAAGTTATCACGCTTTGTATCCGCGCAGCTGGTTTGTGTATGAAAATGTGTTTCAAGCACAGTTAACTTGCGAGCAGTTTTCGCCTGTATGGGCTAATAATTATCAAGAAACTAGCTATCCTGTGGCGATGTTTGTCTGGACTGCTCATAATCCAACTGATGCACCTATTACTCTCAGCATTATGCTCACTTGGCAAAATATGGTGGGGTGGTTTACTAATGCTGTTAAATCTCCTGAAGTGCGGGTACGCGATGATGGCAGTCCGGTTTACGAGTATCAACCGCGTTTGGGCGAAAGTGAAGATAATTATAACACAATAGTTGAAAATAGTCAATATATCGGGTTTGAGTTGGGTAAAGCTTCGATTAATGAACCTGTAAAAGAAGGTGAAGGGCAATGGTGCATTGCTACCGAAAAACATCCCCAAGTTGAGTTATTCTACCATAGCCGCTGGAATCCAGTTGGGAGGGGTGAGGATGTGTGGCAAAGCTTCGCTCTAGATGGTTCTTTGTCAAATTATCGAATTGGAACATCGGCAGTGGCGGGGGAACAAATAGGAGTTGCGCTTGCGGTTCGTTTTACTCTGCAACCTGGAGAAACTCTAGAAATTCCCTTTGTTCTTGCTTGGGATTTTCCGGTGACAGAATTTGCATCCGGAATCAACTATTATCGCAGATATACAGATTTTTTTGGTCGTAGTGGCAAGAATGCTTGGGCGATCGCCTCTGTTGCTCTTCAACAATACCAAAGTTGGCGATCGCAAATTCAAACTTGGCAACAACCAATTCTCGACCGCCAAGATTTGCCCTCTTGGTTCAAAATGGCTTTGTTTAATGAGCTTTACAACCTCACTAGCGGCGGTACTCTCTGGAGTGCAGCGTCAGAACTCGATCCTATCGGTCAATTTGCGGTGTTAGAGTGTTTGGATTACCGCTGGTATGAAAGTCTCGATGTGCGGTTGTATGGTTCCTTTGCTTTGTTGATGCTGTTTCCGGAACTGGAAAAAGCGGTAATTCGTGCTTTTGCGCGGGCTATTCCGAAAAGTGACGAAACGGAACGTATCATTGGCTACTATTTAACTATCAAAGCAGAAAGTCCGATAGCAATCAGGAAAGCGCCAGGGGCAACACCTCACGATTTAGGCGCACCGAATGAACATGTTTGGGAGAAAACAAATTATACCAGCTATCAAGATTGCAATTTGTGGAAGGATTTAGGCTGTGATTTTGTTTTGCAAGTATACCGTGACTTTTTGTTTACAGGTTCTGATGATATAGAATTCTTAGCTGATTGCTGGAATGCAATTGTGCAGACTCTTGATTATGTGAAAGATTTTGATAAAGATGGTGATGGGATTCCAGAAAATTCTGGGGCACCCGACCAAACTTTTGATGATTGGCGCTTGTTAGGTGTAAGTGCTTATTGTGGTGGGTTGTGGTTGGCAGCTTTAGAAGCGGCGATCGCTATTAGTAATATTTTGATTACAAACCGCAGCGGAAAGTCCGAGCGGAGGTTTCCTCCGTTCCCCGAAGGGGTTGCCGCAGGCATCGGAACTTTCCAAGAGAGAGACGCAGAGGACGCAGAGGAGTTAAGAGAGAGAAAATCGACTTATGAGGGTTGGTTGGAAGAATCTCGCTTCATTTATGAGGAAAAACTCTGGAATGGTCAATATTATCGACTTGATAGTGAAAGCGGTTCTGATGTGGTGATGGCGGATCAATTATGCGGTCAATTTTATGCGCGTTTGTTAAGTTTACCTGATATTGTTTCAGGCGATCGCGCTTTTTCTGCCTTACAAACGATTTATAATACTTGCTTTCTCAAATTCCATAATGGCAAGTTTGGTGCTGCTAACGGTCTTCGTCTTGACGGTTCACCAGAAAATCCTCAAGCTACTCATCCTCTAGAAGTTTGGACAGGAATAAATTTTGGACTGGCGGCTTTTCTGGTACAAATGAAAATGAAAAATGAAGCATTTAGCTTGACGCAAGCTGTTGTGCAACAAATTTATGACAATGGTCTGCAATTCCGTACACCAGAAGCAATCACCGCATCTGGTACATTTCGTGCCAGTACTTATCTCCGCGCAATGGCAATTTGGGCTATTTACTTAGTTATTGGTGAATAAGCTGTGATACTTTTAATTTTCTCTTTCTCGGCAGAGAGGGGGAGGGGGGGAGAAAGTTTGAGGCTTTGGTTCCAAATTTTAAGCATTGCAAATTGTAAGCGCAAAAGCTTAAGCTGTTTTTTATCGCGCAATGAAGGGTGGATATTTAAATAATTCTTTATTTTTATTTTCTTTCCCCTCTTTTGGTAATCTAAGATACGAAATGATATTTAGGAAAACTTGCAGATAATTAAATATCTGCGTTTTTTAGTTTAGCTTGCGGTAAGTCTTTCTCAAAAATATTTCTACATCTATGGTTACACTTTCCGGTTATTTAAAGAAGTAACAGAAAAGATGAGTAGTGGTTAAGTTTGAGCGAAGGAAAGACTCAAGATTACTAGTTGAAAAAATGCAAATATTACTAGATTGAGCCAAAACTATAACCAATATCACATTAATTATGTTCACAATGCACAATTTTTTTGAGAAAAAATGCTTTTATCAGGATTTTTTTGTGAAGCCACGATGCGTGAAAACTTTATCTGTAAAAATGAATGCAACACAAATGAATTTCCTTTCAATTACATTTATCTGCAATCTATGTTTAAATTAAAAGAGGACTTATAGCAGTTATTTGCTTGATGGTTATTTTTTTAAATTCCGGTTAAAGGATAAGTAAAATTTTGATAAAGTATGGAAGGGCTATTAACGGGAATAGGCGAAATTTGATCGATTGGGCACTCTTTGGGCAATTAATACACTGGTGATACAAGTAATTGGTTTTTCCAAAAAAATGTTTGATTTGATACAGTTATTTAACGAAAAGCTGCTGAAAAATGATAGTAAAGCAATTAGTAATTAAAAACACAATGAATTGCGTTTTTCAGAGGCTGTTGGAATAAAGCTTAATCCAATCGCTTAAGTAATTGTCATTTTTTTTGGTGCTATAATAGCACGCTTTGCCTCAGTTAAAAAGTTTACTAAAACATTTAAGATTAAGTCATGAACTCCTTTTCGTCGTTAAGAGTTCAGGGAGAGCTGAAATATACAAGCAATCAGCATCCCACTCGCAATGCGGCTATCCTCGGATTGTTGAGGTTAGTTGCGGGTAATACAAATTTAGCATTGGACTTTAGCTCTTTTTGGAAAATTCTGGAGTTTCAACTAGGTGACGATTTGACTAGATACGGTATCTTTGGAGATGAAGACAGCCGTCATGTTGTTTACTTAGTTTGCAGTGGAAAAGTGCGATTGCTAGGCTTTGATGCAACTCAAAGACGAGAAGTGTCAACTCAGTTGCTTGCATCAGAGCAAATTTTTGGCGCGGACGATTTCTTTATTCATCAATCTTTACAATATCGAGCGATCGCCTCAACTGGGGGTTTGATTGCTTGCATTACCCTAAATGACTTAAAACCGTGGTTCAGTAAAATACCCAATCTTAAAGATTATTTACAACAAACAACTTATGAGCGACAAAAGCTGATTTTCTTAAAAACCCATACAGAATTTCGCTCGCAAACAAGCCTTAAACTAGAAAAACTTTTACCCAACTTCAGACAAATCAAGATAAATGCTGGCTCATCTTTGCTAGATGCCATTCCACATGACCAAGGTCGCTTTTGGCTGAAGAGTGGAAAAATTCGCACTTTATCAGACACTCAACCACCAACTGTGGGAGAAAGCTGGGGATATCCGATGACGCTACCAACTTGGATTGCCGAAAGTGATTTACTATTATATCACCTGCCGCGAGAAAATTGGGAATTGGCTTCTTCGGCTCCTCAATTAGTCAACCAGCAGCCAGTTGTTCAAACTGGCACAGCAAATCACCAGGAAATCGAAGAACGCAGAGCTTTTAAATATGGGGTTCGCTCAAGAAGCAGCTCCTCTCCCCCATCTCCCCCATCTCCCCCATCTCCCCCATCTCCCCCAGCTCTGTTTTCTGACTTTCCCCAAGTAAAGCCACCTTGGTCAATCGCTTCCTTATGGTATCGCTATCCTTTTATTCAACAGCACAGTTCTTCAGATTGTGGTGCTGCATGTTTGGCGATGGTTAGCCAATACTGGGGTAAACGCTTGAGTTTGAACACTTTGCGTGACTTAGCACAAATAGACAAAACCGGTGCGTCTTTTTCAGCTTTAGCGGCAGCAGCAGAAACGTTAGGATATGATACGCTAACCGTGCGGGCTTCTTTGAGTAAGTTGGAATGGCAAATCAACCCTTGGATCGCCCACTGGCAAAAAATTCACTACGTAGTTGTTTGGCGAGTTAAAGGCGATCGCGTCATCATTTCCGATCCGGCGATCGGCAAGCGATCGCTTTCGCGCCAAGAATTTACCGCTGGCTGGACAGAATATGCTGTGCTTTTACATCCCACACAACGCTTCCAAGCGATTGAAAGCGAAAAAATTTCCGCTACGCGCTATTTGCAGTTATTTCGCGATTACCGCCACCTTTTATCAAAAATTATTCTTACTTCATTGTTGCTAGCGATTTTTGGGCTGGTAACTCCTTTATTTGCTCAGTTGTTTCTCGACATGAAACAAGTGAAAAGCAGCATCACATTAAATGTGCTTGTTGGCAGCTTTCTTTTTTTTGGCATCTGGCGTGTGGCGTTTTCCGCATTCCGCCAACACCTTCTAGACTATTTTGCTAACCAAATCGACTTAACATTAATTGGCAATTTTATTCGCCACGCGCTAAAGTTGCCATTAGAATTTTTCGCTTCTCGCCAAGTCGAAGACATAATCAGCCGTGTTCAGGAAAACCGTAAAATCCAACAGTTTCTCACCCGTCATGCTGTGAGTGCAATTATAAATGCACTTTTTGCTTTTGTCTATATCGGATTGATGGCTTTTTACAACTTGCCGCTGACGTTGCTGGTAGTGCTGTTTGTTTTAGCGATCGCAATTTTGAATTTGGCGGCAAATCCGTTGCTCAATCGAGTGTCGCGAGAAATCGCCAACTCAGCGGCAGCGCAAAATTCATCTTTAGTTGAGGCGATCGCAGGTATTACCACCGTCAAAAGCGCAGCAGTTGAAAGCGTAATCAGTTCGCGTTGGCAAGAACGCTTTATGGATATGTTGAAAGTGCGGTTTCAGGGGCAGAAACTAGCTAACAACTTGCAACTAATTAGCAATTTGCTTAATCACCTCGGTACTACAGCGGTGTTGTGGTGTGGAGCGACTTCGGTAATGAGCGAGCAAATGACGATTGGTCAGTTTGTCGCTTTTAACATGCTTGCCAGTAATGTCCTCAACTTAGTTTTGGCAGGAGTGAAAGTGTGGGATGAGTTCCAAGAGGTGCTAATTTCCATAGAAAAGCTGAATGATGTCTTTGCTTGTGTGGCTGAAGAAAATCTTCAAAAACCGCTATCGGTGCTGCCACCGATTCAGGGTGAGGTAATTTTTGAGAATGTGTCTTTTAGTTACAACCAAGGTGAACGGCACATTTTGCAAAATATTTCCTTTAAGGTGAAACCCGGACAGACGATTGGGATTGTTGGTGCTAGCGGTGCGGGTAAAAGCACTTTAGTAAATTTGCTGGCTGGTTTATATCCTGCAAGCGCGGGACGGATTTGGATTGATGGACATGATATTGCTGATGTTTCTCTGCAATCGTTGCGAAGTCAGTTAGGTGTGGTGTCGCAAGAGTGTTTTCTGTTTTCGGGGACGATTTGGGAAAACATTACTTTGTTTGACTCGCAGTTGACTGTCGAGAGTGCGATCGCTGCTGCCAAGTTAGCCGAAGCACACACCTTTATCGAAGCGCTGCACGACGGTTACAACACTCAAGTGGGACAAGGTTTGATGTTGTGTGATGAACAGAAGAAAAAAATAGCGATCGCTCGCGCACTTGTCAGGAACCCTCAAATCTTGATTTTAGATGAAGTCACAAGTTCTCTAGATGCATCACAACGTCGGTTTCAACAAAATTTAGCCCGGTTGAATCGTACCACTTTCGCGATCGCCCATCATCTTGGTGTCGTTCGCAATGCTGACTGCATACTTGTCTTAGACCGAGGTATCCTTGTTGAGCAGGGCACTCATCAAGAACTAATGGCAATTCACGGTATTTATTACAACTTATATCAACAGCAATTATATCTGTAATATCACTGGTATCACTTATTTTCATCTTAATCTCAAAACATTTGTGTTGAGAATAATTTAGTTAAATTCACTACTGAATTTTATATAACTTACTAAATAACGTAACGATTTACTCGCTTAAATTGCTGCGTCTTTTTTTTGCCAAAAATTTCCTTATGGGTATTTTATCTTATTTATAAAAAATCTTTTACAGGTGAGGACATTATATCATAGTTTTTCACATTTAACAACTTGTTATCTATATTTAGTTGCTGACTTTTATGCAAAACTTACAAGCTATTTATGCGGATTTTGCAATCATGTCATAACCGCCAAAGTCTTTGCTATCAATGAGTTAAGACAAAACTTGCTGCAAGAATAATATTAAATTTTCTCAAATTAATTATTTATAAGAATCAATAATATTGGTTTGACAAATGTCATAAATACAGTTTTATTTCCATCTTATTAAAAATTTTATTTAATAGCATTGACAAGAAAGGCAACCAAGAAAAAGTCTCAATTAAGTATTTGATGAGGGGTGTAACCCCCTATTCAATAATTAATAAAGGACAAAATAGAAAGTTGCACAACACTTAAGTAAATCTCACAAGATGAACTGTAAATTTGACTTATAAAAATGCCAAAATGGCAGATGACATTAACAGCAAAAAATAGTATAAATACAAATGTCACTCTTAACGATTGAAGATAAAGATTTTATCTTCGCCAGTCTAAGAACCATCGGTTTTTTCTTAAGCCCTCCTAATGAAATTGTAAATTTAAATACATACAATTATCAGGGAAAAGTAATTAAATTAGGAGTTGGCACAATTTCCATTTTTGACAAAGCTGTATCTACCAAAAGCCACACGCAGACTTTTCTGTGCCAGTCATCTGTCATGACGAAAGGTAAAAATTTACCCAAGACTTACAGCCAAGCAACAGCTGTCTTGGAAAGTTTTGATCGGAGGTTTCCTCCGCTCAACGCCAGTTCGCCCAAGTCAACGAGTTCCACCTCTTAAGCCTTGCGTCGATGGAAATCTCGTTGACCCCTTTGGGGTCGGGAAACCCGCCCAAGCGACTGGCTCGACTTTCCGCTTTCAAACTGTAAGTCTGACTCTTGGGCTGAGTTCTTTGCCTTTAGACCAAACAAAATCAGACAGCATTGACAGCAGGAGTAGTAAACAAACTTGATTGCAAACAGTCAAGTTTCCCATCAATGGTCAGCTTATGGAAAAAATGATTTTAGTAAATGCAGTCGAAACCTCAAGTCAACCAAGCACAACAGATGGTCAGCAAGTGCTTTCCCAGCAGGTGGTATTAGCAAAAGATAAAACAAGCGCAATTACCACTAGCCATTTGCAAAACACTATAAAAGCTCTTGAGCGTTTGTTAAAAGACCAAAAAACTGTAAAATGGCGCATCTGTGAGAGGTCATGGCAAGTGGTACAAACATTTGTGCGATCGCTCTTAATAATGCTCGACGATGATTGCTTAGGAATGCTTTAGCAATCAGCAGATTTTGTCAACAAAAAAATTAAGGTGCAAATCAAACTTGATGTTGAGGGTAAGAGTTAGAGCGATCGTTTTATAACAAAAAAGACCACTGCACGCAATCATCTACCAATTTATCCCCTCAGGAGCTAATCTTTGTAGCTGCACGCAAAGCACAGTTGATAAAAGCGCTCTTTTCATTTTGCCACCAAAAATCAAAGCCAAAGTTAAGCTGATTTACTTCATCCAAGACACCTAAAACCATGAATCAAGACATTACTAACATTAGTCACAAATTAAATAAGGCAATTAATCCCGAGCAATTAGACCAGGTAGTTGAAGCCATTCTTGCCGGAAAGTATTCCTGGGCTTGTGTTTTGATGCTACGTTTCGCCGGGTACAATCCTTTACATTACATTCCTTACCGCACTTATAATCGATTGCTCAAAGAAAACATGCAGCAGATAAGGTCAAATCAACAGCACAACGAAAATTTACAAATCGTCAAATCATCTTCCGAAAAAAGGTCTGAAGGTAATCTTTCACCCAGTTGCTTAAGCAAAATTAAAGACCTAGCTTATTTAGAAGTGGTTGGCAAACATAAAACAGAAATTCGTGGTCGCGGTCTAGATCAACAGTTGGGAACACAGATTGATGAGCATCAATCCATTAAATCTGAATTAAGACCAGAAATAGCTCCAGAATTTTCCGAAAAATTCTGTAATCTCAATTAACAGTGTGTCATCAACTTATAGCTTTGGTCATTAAGAATAGGGCATGGTTAATAACTTCTATGCTCTATTACCTTTCGCCAAAGCTATGATATTTATTAAAAACTCATGAATGACCTTTCAAAAAGAGTTATTAAAGCCGCAGTTCGTAGTAGTTCGTAGGGTGTGTTACGCCGTAGGCTAACGCACCCTACATTTAAATTTATTAACATAGCTTGAAATAATAGCGCCGACTTAGTTAGTTGTTAAAAAATCATGAATGACCTTTCAAAATTAGTTATTGAACCAAAGGAGATTGTCAACTTCCTCAAAAGCGAAATTAGTTTCAAAGAAGTCTGTCAAAAGATTTTATTTCAAAAGGTGATATGTCAGGCTGCACAAGAAAGAGGGATTATTGTCACGACACAGGAAATTGAGGCAGAAGCGAATCGTCAACGTCGTGAAAAGCATTTGGAGAAAGCTACAGATACTTTGTCATGGTTAACAGGTGAATTGATTAGTTTGGATGATTGGGAAGTCGGAATCCGCAATCATCTACTGTCACAAAAATTGGCTCAGACGCTGTTTGCTAAAGAAGTAGAAAGTTTTTTTCTCCAAAATAGCCTTAGTTTTGAGCAAGTTATCTTTTATCAAATCATTGTTGATGATGAAAAACTGGCTCAAGAACTTTACTATCAAATTGAAGAAGGTGAAATCAGTTTTTATGATGCGGCTCACCTTTATGATATTGATGATAAGCGCCGACAACAGTGCGGTTACGAAGGAAAAGTCTACCGTTGTTCCATAGAGGCAGATATAGCTGCTATTATATTTACAACAATACCTCAGCAGTTGATTGGACCGCTGAAAACCGACCGAGGTTATCATCTTTTAATGGTTGAAGAGTTGATTCCTGCGGAATTATCACCTGAAAGATATCAAGAAATTCTGAATAATATGTTTCAGCAGTGGCTAACTGCGGAGTTAGACTATATGCTTAATTTATCACAATTACAAATAAGATAAGCTCCAGTCCACCTACGTGGAGAAAAGCCGACGCTCCTTGGCTTTTGGCGTTCAGAATTTCGTTTGTTCGTTTGTTTAGCCGATAGCGTAGCTAATCCTGGTTCCCCGGCGTCGGCGAGGTATTTAAAATCTGATGAATAGACTATAATATTTTCTTACTTATGATAGATACTTAAATTGTATACATGTGCTTTAAAATGACTTGATATTTTTCCTACTTTAGATAGATGCACAAATATTAATTAAAATATATGCGTTTGGACAAGATTGGCTGTAAGAAATAAAGTTTGACTTTAACAGATTTTGAGTTCTACTAATCCACCTAGAAAATGCTGAGAAACCAAATAGTTAATAAAATTTAAATAAACTTTAATTTTAGTGTCAGAGAAAATACAATTTTAAATTTCGGTGAAAAAATTATAAAATTGTGATAAAGATTTGGGTTTTTTGTCAGAATAGCTTGACTAAATATACCTAAATCTATTAAGAAGAAGATGTGTGTGAGTGCAGAGTATAAAAATCTCTCGCTTTCTAGCTGAAATTGACTTTTAAATTATTTCAGATTTATAAGAATCTGCTGATTACTAAGAGAGGTCATGGTAGGCTAACAAAAAGTGACTGTTGTACTAATACTTAGTCTAAGTCGCTTTTATCTTCAATGGCTAGAGCAGCTTAAAACGTATGATTGTTAATCATCCTTAACAACATCAAATATTTGGAGGAGTAGGTACGCACTTATTGTTGTGCAGAGTTCAAGAAGATAATTAAAATAAAAGAAAACCCTTTAGCAGACTCCAATAAGCTTTTTTCTAATTATTTGCTGAGGAGTAATGTTAAAAATGTAACAAATGTATATACCATCATATTTTCGCTTTCGCGTGGAATTGATGGCTTTGATAAAGAATTGTGTGAATCTACGCCATCATACTTACACGATTATTGTGTTTTCTGAATATTAAGTTAATGTTGTAAACAATTACTGAGCTTTTTTATCATTTTTATCGCAAAAGTGCATAATTTTATTTTGATACACCCATTACGATACAAAAAGAGAACAAAAGCTCTTGAGACTTAACTGACCTTCAAAAAATGAGGTGTGGCTGAATGAACACAATTCCCACTGATGTCAATGCGTAAGTTATCAAAGCTTGAGAAATTTTAGGTTCCACTAGTGACTAATTCACCGTTTGAGGTGCGTTTGTCATTTACTGTTGTTTATTAGGGGCTCGCCAACTATGGATTATGTATCTTTTTTTACTCTTTGCTTACTACTGCTGGCTAACAATTCGCTTTGCAGTTTTACTTCACCAAACTTTCATCGGCTGGATTGAGGAAAAAATTCGACAACAGGATAGAGTAGAGTTGCGACTCATGCCTATGTATGCATTTATAGTGATTTGGCATCGGCAAAAAGTCATTTAAATTCCTCACCTGATGTAGCAAAGTTTTCAGCTATGGTTTGGCTTAAGGAACTTTATCAAAACACAACATCATGTGACTACAAGTCTTTGATGTCGGTATATCTCCAGAGAAACTAATTAAAGACAGGAGATTGACGCATTAAATGATACAAACCGGTAATAACCCCCCTAGACTCGCAAAGCACAGGGGGGAAACCCGGTGTTAGTTGCACATCACTTAACGACTTAATTGTCGTTTTAGGACTAATTAATGCAAGCAGCTGTAGAACTTTAGCTTGCCGGCTTAGAAAAACAGCTGCTGCGGACGAACTTGCCCACAAAGTACAGTTGATGACAACTGGATAAAATTATGTCACAACATTTCTTTAAAGACAAGGCTGTTGAGAGATACGACTTGCAAAAAAGCAAGTTGTTAAAGCTTTTTGGATGTCAAGCTCAGATAAAGAATTTCGGCGCGAATTTGCAGCGAGAATATAGTTGTCGCAGAAAAACTATGTTGCTGGCAAATATGGGGAAATATCAAACCCAAATATTTGAAATATTCAGTTATTTCCCAGAAATAGCGCTCCCATTAAATTGCTGCTAGATGTTGGCATGTCGATACCTGCACGACGCGAGATCGCGCTCGCGCGTCCATACTTAGTCATCAATATCTAGAACGAGCGCTCAAGTCCACTTAACAAAAATTATCCTGTTAAGAACTAATTCTCTTTTCTAAGGATGGGGGAATTAAGATTTGCAACTGCCAATAAGATCAACTTAGTTTCCATTTATCTTTCAATCTGGCGTTTTCATTAGTCAAGTGTCAAAAACCCTTGACTATTATGTGATATTTACAGGGGGAAACAGTGTTTTTACGGCAACAGTTAAGTCAACAACTCACCCAAATTTGGGGTGAAA
Source organism: Tolypothrix sp. VBCCA 56010 (assembly GCF_050875635.1). Classification (NCBI taxonomy): domain Bacteria; kingdom Bacillati; phylum Cyanobacteriota; class Cyanophyceae; order Nostocales; family Tolypothrichaceae; genus Tolypothrix; species Tolypothrix sp. VBCCA 56010. The sequence goes on along the minus strand of NZ_JBPAOH010000001.1, from coordinate 136,780 downwards.
CGCTTTGCGACAGCGAACTTGACAGGTGTTTGGCATTAATTGAAATTGTCGAACCACCTGACTCAAAGCAATTTTGGCAAGCAGCATCAGCAAAACCAGGGATTTATATTATCCTGGCGGGTAAATGCAGGCTTTTAGATAGTGCTGATAACTTAATTACTACTCTTTGTGTTGGGGAATCATTCGGTGAGATAACTCTGTTTCCCGAAAAAGAGTTGACAAATTACGCAGCTAGAGCTTCTGTTAATTTAAAGCTTGGCTATATCCCCTTTGAAGCGCTGGAATTCATATTTCGCACATATCCAAGTATAAGCGATCGCCTGAATGCCCGCGCCGAAATTTGGGATTTACTGCTGTTGTGTCGCCAAAACTCACAATTTCCGCGCCATACTTCTCAAGTGGAAGGAATGCTCAAAGCCTTATCTCTGTTTGAACGGCACAATCTAAAGATTGGCGAAGTGAGTACAGAACTATCCCAATCGCAATTGTGGCTGTTACATAGAGGGCAACTACAGCATTCTCAGGGTTACACCTTGACTCCTGGCAACATTTATGCACAGCCAAAAACAGGTAGTTGGCAGGTTCAGCAACCAGCGATCGCTTACATTCTCAAGAATTCTGATTGGCAAACAGCACTCTTAAACTGCCCAGAATTACAGTCGTTTGTCGCTGACCAAGAGCGCCGATCCTACGCAACCGTTGAGCGAAAGCCACGAAAGAACAGGTCAAGTGTTGAGCTTTATGACTCCAGAGCTAAAGTCATTCCCTTTCCCAAACGAGAACAAGAGCCAAAAGAAAAACAAAAAAAATCACGTCCTTTCTTTCCTAGCCCAAAAGTGCGAGCGGGGCATTGGTGGGGAAGATTCACCAAGAGTTATCCCTTTTACGCCCAACAAAGCGCATCAGATTGCGGTTCTGCTTGTCTGGTGATGATTGGTAACTATTGGGGTAAGCACTTTAGTGTCAATCGCTTGCGGGATATGACCAACGTCAACCGCAGTGGGGCATCTCTACGTGCCCTAGCAGCGGCAGCAGAAAACCTTGGTTTTGCTACCCGTCCCGTGAAAGCTACCCTCGATAAATTAGCAGAACAACCTCTGCCAGCGATCGCTCACTGGGAAGGCAAGCATTTCGTTGTCGTCTATGCAATAACCAAAAAGCAAGTAATTATCTGCGACCCTGCCCTTGGTCAACGCAGCTTGACCAAAAAGGAATTTCAAATCGGTTGGACTGGATATGCATTATTACTGCAACCCACATCACTACTAAAAGATGCCAAAGCCGAGAGTGCAGGCTTTTGGAAGTTTTTTGAGTTAATCAAACCTCACTATAAGGTATTGATAGAAGTCTTCTTGGCAAGCGTGCTGATGCAGCTATTTGGACTGGTAACGCCGGTATTTACCCAGTTGTTGCTAGACAGAGTGCTTGTACAACGCAGCGTTGCCACCTTAAACGCCGTTGGTACGGGGATGATCGTTTTTGGGTTGTTTAGTATTGCCATGAACGGAGTGCGGCAATATCTGCTGGATCACACGGCAAACCGCGTTAGTCTCTCGTTACTGGTGGGTTTTATCAAACATACCTTCCGCTTGCCCCTCTCCTATTTTGAGTCGCGTTATGTCGGGGATATTGTCTCTCGCATCCAAGAAAACCAGAAAATTCAGCGTTTCCTGACCGGTCAAACACTGTCAATCATGCTGGATATGCTGACATTGGTCGTCTATCTGGCGATGATGTTCACTTATAGCTGGCGGATGGCATTATTTGTGCTGTGTACTGTGCCGCCATTTTTTATCTTGGCACTAGCTAGCACCAGTATTTTGCGCCGTATTTCCAGAGAGATTTTTAACGCTGGTGCCGAAGAAAACAGCTATTTGATTGAATCCCTGACAGGAATTCGTACAGTCCGCTCGTTGTCAATTGAACAGACAGTACGGTGGCGTTGGGAAGAATTACTGAATAACTTGGTAAAAAAAGGCTTTAATGCTCAGATAATCGGCAATCGCTTACAAATCATCAGTGGTGCAATTCAAACCTTTGTGAATACAGGATTGATGTGGTTTGGAGCATGGCAGGTGATTCAAGGGGATCTCACCGTTGGGCAATTAGTTGCCTTCAATATGTTGGTGGGTAACGTATTGAGTCCTTTTCAACGGCTGTCGCTGCTGTGGAACGAATTGCAGGAAATCGTGATTTCCACCGAACGCATTAATGATGTTTTAGAAGCGGAACCGGAAGAAGACTTACACAATAAACCCCGGAAGACTTTAGGTAGACTTGACGGTAACATTCGCTTTGATAATGTCACCTTCCGCTATCACCCAGAAAGTGAGACGAACGTGCTGGAAAATCTCAGCTTTGAAATCCAGAACAATCAAATGGTGGCACTAGTTGGACGATCTGGGTCTGGAAAAACAACCCTGAGCAAATTAATTTTAGGTTTATACCCTCCGACAGATGGCAAAGTATTGATTGACAGTCATGATATCAGTTGTGTATCCTTGCGATCGCTCCGTTCTCAAGTCGGTGTTGTCGATCAAGATACCTTTCTGTTTGGTGGTACCATTCGCGAAAACATCTCCATCGCGCACCCGGAAGCGTCTATAGAAGAAATTATTCAAGCAGCAAAATATGCAGGAGCTGATGAATTTATTCAGCAACTGCCAATGGGTTATGAATCCCAAATCGGTGAAGGTGGGGGAATGCTCTCTGGTGGACAACGCCAACGTCTGGCGATCGCCCGTGCCTTGATGGGAAATCCCCGTTTGTTACTTTTTGATGAAGCCACAAGTCACCTAGATTCTGAATCAGAACGGATTATTCAGAACAACTTAAAAACAATTCTTAAAGGACGGACTAGTGTAATCATTGCCCATCGACTCTCTACTGTCCGCAATGCTGACTTAATTCTGGTTTTGGATCGCGGCTTATTAGTCGAAAGCGGCACTCACGACGAATTAATCGCCAAAAAAGGTCATTATTACTACCTAAATCAACAACAACTGGCTCAAGCAGTTTAGGGAGACAAGGAGACAAGGGGACAAGGGGACAAGGGGACAAGGAGACAAGGAGACAAGGAGACAAGGAGACAAGGAGACAAGGAGACAAGGAGACAAGGAGAATTCAAAATTTAATACTCTCCCCCTGCTCCCCCTGCTCCCCCTGCTCCCCCTGCTCCCCCCCCTCCCCCTTGTCCCCCCTCTCCCCCTCTTCCCATCTAACGTTCAACAGAGATATCACTATGCCATTTACATCTCTTAATTCCTCATCCGCACTTACCAAGGATGAAACGGATGAGTATATAAATTACGCAGAGACTGATAAATCTACTGAGGTTCCACCTGGTAGAGAAAGAGAAGGTGATGCCCAAGATTTATATTACGGCACCGAAGAACTCCTGGATGCCTTACCTAGGCTCTGGACACGTGGTGTGCTGTATGTGCTGGTAGGCTTTGCCGTCATTGCCTTACCTTGGGCAAGCATCTCGAAAGTAGATGAGACTGGAAGCGCCAAAGGACGTATAGAACCCAAAGGTGCAACGCAAAAATTAGACTCTCAAGCAGGTGGCAGTGTCAAAGCTGTCAGGGTAAAAGAAGGTGACACCGTAACAGCAGGGCAGGTTCTGTTAGAACTTGAGTCTGATATCTTGCAAACGGAAATGCAACAGGCTCAGGAAAAGCTATCTGGACTGCAAAATCAACGGGTGCAACTGGATGTACTCAAAAAACAATTACAGTTGACTCTTGGCGTTCAGGAGCAACAAAACCAATCCCAAGCCCTAGAAAAGATGTCCCAAGTCAACCAGGCAAAACAAAACCTGGATGCCAAACAGAGTACTTATAACCTGCAAAAGTTAGAAAAACAGGCATTAGTCAATCAGGCACAGCAGCAGATTAGCACCACTGAAAATGACCAGAAGTCGGCTCAAGCTCGTTTGGATATAGATTCAAGACAAGTCCAACGCTTTAGCCAACTAGTGAAGGATGGTGCCGTTTCTGCAAACCAAGTTGACCAACTCAAAAAAGAAGAACAAGAAAGCAAACGACTCTACGAAAGAGCGCAATCTGACATTAAACAAGCAACACTCCGACTGCAAGAAGAACAGAATCGCTACCAGGCAACAATCAGTCAGTTAAAGTCTGATATCAAGCAAGCAAAACTCCGACTGCAAGAGGAGCAAAACAGCTATCAAAGCTTGTTGCAAAACGGTCAATTGGCGCTTCTGAGAAATCAGCAACAACTCAAAGACATGGATACACAAATTGGGGCACTGCAATCTCAAATCGCTCAAGCAGGAAGCCAAATCACATCCTTAAAGCTTCAGATGCAACAAAGAGTAGTGCGATCGCCTATTGATGGAGTGATTTTTGAGTTGCCAACCACCAAAGCCGGAGCGGTGATACAACCAGGTCAGCGGATTGCCCAAATTGCACCCAAAAATAGTGGCTTCGTACTCAAAGCGAATATGCCTATTCAGGATAGCGGCTTCTTGAAGGTGGGAATGCCAGTCAAAGTCAAGTTTGATGCTTATCCCTTCCAAGAATATGGCATCAGCCAAGGTAAAGTTACTTGGATTTCTCCCGACTCCAAAGCAAGCGTTACACCCCAAGGAACCATAGAAAACTTTGAGTTAGAAATCGCCTTAGACAAGCAGTATGTTCAAAATGGTGAGAAACGCATTCAATTAAGCGCCGGTCAGACAGCAAACGCCGAAGTAATTATTCGCCAGCGACGCGTGATTGACTTTGTTTTAGATCCGTTTAAGAAACTGCAAAAAGGCGGTTTAGAGATGTAGTCAACACTTTTATAGGAGCGCATATAAAGTCCACCTTCGACCTAGCAGCATTCGGAAACCCTAAACGTAGATATAGCAACACCAGGAGCAAGCTTATTATATGCATCCAATTGACTTAATGAGAAAATATGGCTGGTCTTATCACCACCTAGCCGCAGAGTTTGGAGTTTCAGAAGCTGAAACCAGACGATGGGGATTTAGAAAAACTGCCAGCAACTATCGAAATCCCCCATTAATGGCTTACAAACTAGCGGAAAAAATTGATCGGGAATTATCAACTATGTCTGTATCTGCATAGAACCATTGTTACTACCTAAGTGACCTAGACCCCATTTCCAAGTCGGGTTTTAATAAGGAATTAAGAATCAAAACTCCATCTTATCTAGTTTGTAGATAAGGAATAACTTATGGAGGAATTGCATTATGTCCAATATTCTGACGATTACTGATTTAGACATTATTCATAGCATCAAACTTTCCTGCCAAATTCCTGATGTAGTAAAAGCGATCGCATCTCAAAAAATTATTGTCCAAGCAACTGAAGAAGCTGGCATTAAGCTGACGGAAGCCGAACTACAGCAAGAAGGAGATAACTTACGCCTAGCCAAGAAGCTTGTCAAAGCTAAAGATACATGGACATGGTTAGAAAAACACCATCTGTCTGTCAATGAGTTTGAAGAATTAGTCTATAACAACGTCCTTTCCAGGAAGTTGGCGAATCATCTCTTTTCGGCTCACGTCGAAAAGTTCTTTTATGAACACCAACTAGATTATGTGGCTGCTGTCACCTATGAGGTCATCTTTGAGGATAGAGACTTGGCTTTAGAGCTTTTTTATGCCCTCGAAGAAGGCGAAATCACTTTTCCAGAAATCGCTCGCCAATATATCCAAGAACCTGAACTTCGCCGTGCTTATGGATATCAGGGACTCCGATACCGCAAAGATTTCCGTCCAGAAATTGCAGCCGCTGTATTTCTTGCTTCTGCTCCAAAAATTCTCAAACCGATTACCACTTCAAAACAAGTGCATTTCATTTGGGTGGAAGAAATTATTCAACCCCAATTGGATGACCAGTTACGCGAAAAAATCATTTCGGAATTGTTTTCTGAGTGGTTAAAGCAACAAATTCAGGTTTTGGAAATTGTCACTAAGTTAGACTCGGATGGCAATTCGCAACCACAGTCAGAAGTGCTTAAGCCGGCTTAAGCTTGTTATTAACCAACACAAAATACCTGATAAATTTAAACATTTTTATCACGGATAATCCGCCCATTTTCGGGTGTAAAAGGGAAATATATGTCAAACCATACTTCTTTTTAAGACAGGTAAATTCATAGTAGACAAGAAAAATTATTTATCTTTTGGAATCTTTGTTCCGAAAGAATAATTTTTTATAACTTCTAAAAATAGTCATAAAAACATTGTTCCTAGGCAGTAAAAAAGTTAAATATTGCCTAGTTTTATCATGTGTTATTGTGGTTATTAATAATAAAATAAAAATCCAAAATTTTTCAAAAAAACCTAAAAAACGGGTTGACTTTTTAAATGAATAAGGTATCTTATAAATATGAGCAACGAGAAACAAGTTGCTTGCAAAAAAAGCAAACAATAAATAACAAGTTGTTTGCACTAATTCCCAGAACATAGTTATTAATTCCCAGGAGAAACCCAATGATTATCTCAGATTTGAACTACTTAGAAGCTACTGAAGGTTCCGCTGTTGTTGGTGGTATCTATCTAGGTAATGGTAAATCTAATGCGTCAAGTACACTCTACGTTAAGGAATACGTCAGTATCAAAAAAGATATTGATTCAAAAGTTAACGTCAAGGGCAACGCAGCTACTGCTGAAGCTGAAGCTTACGGTTACGATACTGTTAGCCAAACCTTTGTTGAGACCACTCCATATTCTTCTAAGAGCACCTCGATTGCTGCTACAAACTGATTATTAACCGTTGAACACTAGAGCAACGAAATAGCTCTACTTGAAAGAGAAACAAGTTGCTTGCAGAAAAAGCAAACAATAAATAACAAGTTGTTTGCACCAATTCCCAGAACATAGTTATTAATTCCCAGGAGAAACCCAATGATTATCTCAGATTTGAACTACTTAGAAGCTACTGAAGGTTCTGCTGTTGTTGGTGGTATCTATCTAGGTAATGGTAAATCTAATGCGTCAAGTACACTCTACGTTAAGGAATACGTCAGTATCAAAAAAGATATTGATTCAAAAGTTAACGTCAAGGGCAACGCAGCTACTGCTGAAGCTGAAGCTTACGGTTACGATACTGTTAGCCAAACCTTTGTTGAGACCACTCCATATTCTTCTAAGAGCACCTCGATTGCTGCTACAAACTGATTATTAACCGTTGAACACTAGAGCAACAAATAGCTCTACTTAAAAACAGCCAGAAACTATATATAGATAGCTTCTGGCTGTCTTTTTCAGGGGGTTTAAGGAGTCATATGAGCAGACTCAAAATTTACGATCTCAGCTTTTGTGAAACAGCCAATATTAGTCAAGTTCGAGGCGGATTATCAGAAGATACAGCTGATACAGCAGATATAGCACCGAAACTTGATATATTGGACTGGTTAATGATTCGCATCCCTGGATTTTACAAACAATCTTCAAAAAAAACAGGGGAATATTTGCTTGAAGAATTCAGCGATCAAAACGGGCAACATTACGGATATCGAGCCACTAGTCAAGATGGTAAAGAACTATTGGGTGGAGCATCTGGGCAGATAAATAATCTTAATTATGCCGTCTCCTTCGCCAGCCGTTCTACTTAGTTAGTATTTTATGCAATCACATCTTAGTGATTGCTATTTTTTGATAATTAACAAGAGATGGTGTTAAGATTATGACTCAACATAAAGTTGTGGTTAAACGCATAGTCTCACCTGATGGTAAAGTGATTGCCGAGGCTAAAAGCGTAGTCCAAACATCTGGTGATGATGAGGGTGAGATTAGTCAAAGCGTTTCTGTACACGTTTCATCTGGTAATAGTTCCAGCAGTTACGCAAATAGTAGCAGCACATCAACATCTAGTTGCTCTAGTAGTTCTTTTCTGTGAATTTAGTTGGCTGAAAATTTCTCGTGAGGTAAGTGTGAGGAATTTCTTGATCATCTCTGACTTAAGTTATTTACAATCGATTAACGAAAGCAGCATTGTGTATGGTGGCAATGTTTACGCTGGTACAGTTACCACAACAACAACCAGTCCTGGATATGCCACAGCTGGTGCAGGTGCAGTTGCCATCGGTGAGACTACTTATACTAATACTCAAAGCAAGACAAATGTTAAAAACTTGGGTAGCCTTGACTATAGTCGAGCCGATGCAACAGCCACAGCATATGCAAAAACTGGAAACCAAACTGCTTCATCTCGGAGTAGTAGTACTTCAATTTCACTTAATTTAACCAACCGTTAATAGTCTCACCCGATAGGAAGATTATTGCTGAGGCAAAAATGATATGCAGATTAACATAATTGATAATTTTGAAACATTTAAGAAAATAAGAGAAAATTGGGATTCTGTATACGCTGCCGATCCTCAGGCTGAGTTCTTCTTATCTTGGGTTTGGCTGTCTGGATGGTTGCAGATGGTGCATGAACCGTGGTTCATATTAGCTGCCAAACCAGATACCCACGATTCATCCTATGTTGCGTTTTTTCCGCTGAAAGTTGTACTAGAACAGCAGAATGGAGGTGGTTTTTATACTCAACTCTACATGGCAGGAAATAGCATGGCAGATTACACGGGACTTATTTGCCTGCCAGGTTATGAAGAAGAGGTAATTCCTGCTTTTGCCGCTTACATCCAACAGCAGTTAGTATGGTCTACTTTCGATGTACAAAATATTTTAGAAACAGATACACGGATGTCCCTCTTCTTGAGTCATTTCTCTAGAGATACTTTTGAGTTCAGTCAACACCGCATTCAAAATCAGGGAGAAGATACCGATCATTATATTGCCCCTTATGTTTCATTAGCAGACGACTGGGATCAATATCTGCAAAACAACGTAGGTTCAAATACTCGCCAAAAAATCAGGCGCTTTTTAAAGAAAATCGAAAGCTATAACGAGTTTCATATTACCCACGTTGACGCAAACAATCTGGAGTCTCATATTGAGATACTACTCAGGTTCTGGGAGTCAAAATGGAGAGATAAAAAAGGGGATAACTGTGACGTAATTATGGATTACGTTCGCGCTATTTTACGTCATTGTTTTGAAAATAACTGTCTGTATTTACCGGTTCTATGGAAAGGGGATACACCTTTAGGAGCGATCGCTAACTTTGTTGATGTTCGTCAAAAATCCATGCTATTCTCCATTACAGGTCGCGATGAAACTTTTAAAAATCCGCCACCTGGACTTATCCTTCATGCTGACGCTATCCGATACGCTATTCAAAATGGATTTAAAGTTTACGACTTTTTAAGGGGAAATGAGGAATACAAGTATTCTTTTGGGGCTAAAGAGCGTCGGATTCAGCATATCGTAGCCAAATACAAAGATTGCCAGAATAGACAACTCGATGTGAGGATTATTCCTTTCGCGCTGCAACTTACTCTTGGGGAGCATCGAGCAAACCGACTTACCGAAGCCGAGCAGGGATACCGTCAGATTTTAGAAGCTCAGTCAAATCACCCGGAAGCACTCTATGGACTGGGGGTGTTGATGAGGCAAAAAGGTGAGTACGAAAGAAGCGAAAATCTTCTCAAAAACTTGCTTCAGGTTCAGCCCAATTCTATCAAGGCTTTATTTAGCTTGGGGAATTTATATCAAGCTCAAGGTCAATTATCAAAAGCGATAGAAGCCTATAATCAAGTCTTAGCTCTACAGCCACAGGCGATCGCCGTATACAATAACCTTGGCTATGCGCTGCATCAACAAGGTGATGTTGAAGATGCGATCGCTTGTTATCAAAAAGCACTCTCGCTACAGCCTGATTGCGTTGAAGCTGAGGTTAACTTAGCCAATGCACTTTATGCTCAAGGAAAGCTCTCCCCAGATAAACAAGCTCATTACGCAGCGATGAACAACGATTTAGGCTCGAAGTGTAAACAGGCAGGGGATTTAAAAACGGCGATCGCCTACTATCAGCAGTCCATTTCTATGCAGCCTGACTTGGCATCAGCTCGCTATAATTTGGAGCTGGTGCTGCAAGAACAAAGTGAAAATGAAACTGCAAGCACCCGCGATCAAAAAACTCTCATTCGTGCCTAGTAACCACTAAATTTTAGCAAAAGTATTTGACTTTTTCAGTGGAATACACAAACCTAACCCCGTCAGTTTATTTAGTTAAAAAATAAGACTCATGATGCTAATCAATGATTTATCCTATTTAGATAATGCTCCAGAAGAGGAGTTGATTTTAGGTGCTGCTAGTGCGTATATAGAAGCTAATGCATCAGCTCAAGGATCTAATTCTCTCGCTGTTACTGATACAGACCTTGCACACAAGGCTTTGCGTAACGGTGGTTCTAAGGTAAAGGGTACAGGAATAGCTCTGGCGATCGGCGACGATCCTATAGCTGATGTCTACTACGATCTTCAAGGTTTTGATAAAGTGAAGGTAAAAACTCGTTCTATACAAGGAGAAAACTTTGATTTGGAGATTGTTAAGATAAAAGCGATTGATCGACCAAACAAATGATAGCTTGCAGTCAGCGTTTTAGCTTTGATGTCAGCACTATTCATACTTAATTATAACATATTACCGCCGAAATGATGCTGGATGTAAAATTCCCTGAAAATGCAATTTTTCCTGTAGCCACTGTTATTTAATTAGTTGTTAACCACATACACTTTTTACATTCACCTGAAGGAGCAATCTATATGTCTGACAACAAACCGCTAGATTTAAATTCCTCAAAAGTACCATTCTTCGCTCGTTACTTAGAAGGGCAATTCTGTGAAGATTTGTCAGAAGAAGAAATGGACACAGTTCAAGGTGGTACTAGATTTGTTACCCTAAAATATCCCTCCGACAACGAAGAAGGCAGTCATGATGGAGGAATAGGTGGAGGAATAATCACTAACAAATTCCGGGATCAACATGATTGGGGTGGAGGAGTTGTTACCAAAAAGTCCCCATCAGATGCTGATGAATATGCTGTGACACAAAAGTATCCATCGGATGGAGACGACCACGCTTTTCCTATAGATTAAATACTGAAGCATTAAAATGCTTACTACCAATTGATCGCACGACACATCAGCGTAGCAGCTAGGTGGTAAGGGAAAACGCCAAAAATAATCAAATGTTTTTATGCACTTATCGCGTGACGTTGTTTTATTAATTACCCATAGTGGTGATTTTTTCACAGTAGATAAAGTGGCAGAAGCTGTATCAAAACGCGGCGCACAACCGTTTCGTCTCGACACTGATAAATTTCCCTTGGTAGTGAAACTAGAAGCGCAACTGAGCAACTCTAGAAGTAGTTACAAACTGAAATATCACGAAGCCTCGCCAAATCTACATTCTATTAGTACCGATCAAGTGCAAGCAGTTTGGATGCGTCGTCTTTTTCCGCCTTATCTGAGTCAAGAATTGGCTCCTCAGTTCCAAGCAGCCTGCGCTAGAGAGTCATTAGCAACTTTAGATGGTTTTTGGGATAGTTTGCGTGAAGCGCGTTGGGTAGATAATTTGCAGCAAATCAACGCTGCGGAGAACAAGCTACACCAACTGCGAGTAGCGTCTGAGGTTGGTCTTATTATCCCTCGGACTGTTGTCACTAACAATGCTGAATCGGCGCGGGAGTTTTTCTCCCAGGTGAAGGGGAAAATGGTGGCTAAACTGTTAGTTCCTCTTTCCACAAGTATGAAAGGCTCCCCTTTTTTCCTTTACACCAGCGCTGTTAAAGAGGAAGATTTGCTTGATGCTCAAACACTGCGCTATTCCCCGATGGTTTTTCAAGAGAAAATACCCAAACAATGGGAATTGCGGGTGGTATTTGTTAATGGTAATTTCTTTGTGGGAGCGTTGGACGCATCTGTATATAATGCATCCACCCTTGACTGGCGTTGTGCGAAAAACGAAGCTTGTGTATGGCAACCCTACGAACTACCTTTGAAAGTCAAACTTTGTCTCAAAGAGTTTATGGCAAGGTTTGGGCTGGTTTTCGGAGCCTTTGATTTTATCGTTACACCAGCAGAAGAATACGTTTTTTTAGAGATTAACCCGGTAGGGGAATGGGGAATGTTAGAGCGAGATTTGGGCTACCCGATTTCGTCAGCGATCGCTTCGGCTTTGCTTGACTAAAAAATTCATTTAAAATTCTAAATTTAATAATGACAGTTTTAATAATTACCCATAGCCAAGATAACGAAAGCATTCCTTTGGTAATGCAAGCGATCGCAGCCCAAGGAGGAAAGGCATTTCGTTTTGATACAGATAGATTTCCTACGCAAGTGCAGCTAAATGTTTATTACGGCAAACAAAAAGAGCAACAGATTCTAGTCGATGAAGATAAAAAGTTAGATTTGAGTGAAGTATCAGCAGTTTGGTATCGACGAATTGCGATCGCCCAAAGAATTCCTAATACAATGGACTCGCAACTAAGACAAGCCTCTGTTCAGGAATCTCGTGTCACCGTTCAGGGTGCGATCGCCAGTATTCAGGGATTCCATTTAGACAGATTGCCAAATATCCGTTTAGCTGATAATAAACAACTACAACTACAAGTAGCACGACAGCTAGGTTTAGATATACCACACACGTTGATTACAAATAACCCCCAGGCAGTCAAGGAATTTTCCCAGGAGTGCGAGCAGGGTATGATTGCAAAAATGCTCTCTTCCTTTGCTATCTACGATCGCCTTGGACAAGAGCATGTGGTATTCACCAATCCGGTTACAGATGCAGATTTAGACAATCTGGATGGATTGGATTTGTGTCCGATGACATTTCAAGAAAAAGTACCCAAAGCGCTGGAGTTGCGGACAACAATTGTGGGTAAGCGTGTGTTCACCGCTGCTGTTGATTCCCAAAGTTTGCAGCTATCTCGTTACGACTGGCGACGACAAGGAATTGCCTTACTCAATGCTTGGCAACCTTACGATTTACCCCAGGATATAGAGCAAAAACTTCTCCAACTGATGGCTTACTTTAACTTAAATTATGGAGCAATTGATATTATTTTAACACCAGACGGTCGGCATATATTCCTTGAGATTAACCCCGTAGGTGAGTTTTTCTGGCTGGAACATTGTCCGGGTTTTCCGATTTCTCAAGCAATTGCTGAGGTGCTGCTAACTAACGGACATACATATTCATCATCCTTTGTTTCTGACAAACCAGAGTACAGCAGTTGGTTTGCGTCTGCTCAAGACAACGCCAATTACGCCACCACACAAGATTAAAGCTAGACTAGTTGAAGGTTCTGGTGCTTTTACTGTAGCCCGATTTTGCTTAACTTCGATTAAGGCGAAATTTGTTTGATTACCAAAATAACGCTGTAGAGAACCATCAAAAGAAGCTGTGGCAAATTCTTGTTTACCGCCAAAATTGAAATTTATGTCTTGATTTTTTAAGGTAACATTGTCGCTTTTTTGAACGGCAATAAAATCGTCATCGCCTTCGGTAGTTAAATTACCGACAACGCTAAAAAAGTCTAAAATACTGTTATTATTAGTGTCCAATAAAGCGAAAGATATATCTCCAGCTGCTCTGGCATTTTCCGCTGGTGGATTGTCTATTTTTGTTTGCAGGTTTAAATTAGCATTGAAGTTGAAAGAAAAATTTGTATTTGCACCTACATCAAAGAAACCGATAACTGTAGCTTCACTTTCAGCTAGTCCTAAATAATCTCTACCTTTACCCAAGGCTATGCTTAAAGATGAATTGGATGCTGATGGTGGAGCTACTACAAAAGTTGCATTTGCGTCAGCCAAAGCCGTCACCATGCCATCCTTGGCAATAGTAAGGGTGTTAGTGTCAGTGTTAGTTCCCACGCCCGAGGGGCTTTGACTAAAGTTTGTAAAGTTTGCTTTACCTTGAGAAAAAGCAAAAGTAGCAGCTTTACTGGGTGAGGATGCTAACACACAGCTAGCTATTACCGGAGTAACTAGTAGCAACAAGCGCTTGGTAAATTCCTGATATTGGTTCATACAATTGTAAAGTAACTAGGCACACACAAAAATTGACAGCGGACATTACTGAGCTTGAGAAGTTCTGAAGTTCATCTTGACGTTTTGGCGTGCCATGTTTGATTCAATCACAAATGATTTTCAACCATCTTCGCACCCAAAATAAGGCGATAAACGCATCAGTAGAATTGCGATCGCTCTTTGAGCAGTAAATTATTGCCTACGTAAACATACTAAGGCGCAAAAAAAATGCCTTCTATGAAGTTTGTGTAATTTATGTCAAATTTATACAAAATTATGATAAAGTTAGAAAGCTCTAATTCACCTACGTGGAAAAAAGCCGATAAGCGCAGCTTTAACTTCGTTACCGCAAAGGTTACGAGCGGTCATAACGCAAGTTTGTTCGTTTGTTTAGCTGAAGCGAGGCATTTAAAATCTCATTAGTCAGACTATATTATTTTCATACTTCTGATAGATGCTTTAAATAAATTTATATTTTTACTACTTTAGATAGATGCACAAATACTATATAGTCTTTTTGGCAATTAAATCTTGGCTGTAAAAAATAAATGACATCACAAGATTTTGAGCGCTAATTTTTAGCTGAGAAAATGTTTATCAAACAAAATAGTTAATAAAAATTAAATTAACTTGAAGTTCTTATATAGTTATGTCAAATACAATACGATATTAAAATTTCGTAAATAAATTATAAAATTGCGATGAAGATTTGCTTTTTTTATCAGAATACCTTGACGAAATATACTTAAATCTATTAACAAAGAGTAAGTGTGCGATCCATAGTATAAAAATATGTAGCTTTCTAGCTGTTCATTGACTTTTAGATTATTTCAGATTTCTCAGAATCTGCTGATTATAAAAGAGCTAATGGTAGGCTAGCAAAAAGTGAGTATTGTACTAAGACAAGCGTCTTAGTCGCTTTTATCTTCAATGGCTAGAACAGTTTTAAACTTTTTTTCTTAACCATCCTTAACAAATGCAAATATTTGGAGGAGTAGCTACGCAGGTATGGTGCAGAATTCAACAAGATAATGAAGATAAGACTTTTTGACAGATTCCAATCAAACTTATTAAGAATATTTGCTGAGAAAGTATGTTATAATAGCTACAAGTGTATTGTGCCTGTTGATTTTCGCGATCGCGCTTAATTGATGCACTTGATAAAGTGGTTGTGTGAATCAACTTCACTTTTTGCGTTACAGCAGGCGAGTATTTGCTGAAGATTAAGTTATGGTTGTCATAAATTTCTCAGCTTTTTCTCGTTTTTATCCCAAAAGTGTATAATTTTATTTTTATACACCCATAAAGGATACAGGAACACAAAAAAGCTCTGTCTTCGCTTAACCGACGTTGAGATGAGGTATGCATTTGTGAAAATTTAGGGTTTCATCCCATTTGTCAATTAGTAATAATACTGAGAATTCTTGAGAATACTTTGTAGAAAACTTATAATTTCAGGGAAGATTTAACATAATCTTTACATCTATCTCTCCAGAATACCGCTACAGTTGGGTTACTAGGTTAATTTGATACCTGAATTTCAAGTTAAAATTCAGCATAATTGCTTATTTACTTGTTTGCGCTATGTTAACGTGTCACGAATGGAGGTATGGAATTAATACAATAAAACTTACGCATTGATGTAAGTTCTAAAAGCTTGACAAATTCTGGGTTTAACTAGTAACTAATTCAGTCTTTGAGGTGCTGTGTCAGGTATCGTTGTTTATCATGGACTCACCTTCGGATAGCGAAGTTTTCAGATAGGATTTTGGTTGACGAACAAAATAAAAACACGACATCATGTGATTGCAAGTCTTTAATGCCCCTATATTTCTGGAGAAACGTTCTTATCCGTGGATATTAACGCATCAAATGATACAACCAGGTAGTAACCCCCCTAGACTCGCAAAGCAAAGGGGGGAAACCCGGTGTTAGTTGCACATCACTTAACAACTTAATTAGCCTTTTACGACTAATTAACCCTTTTCAGCTGGAAAACTTTTGCTTGCAGGCTTAAAGAAACAGCTGAGAAGGACGAACTTGCCCACTTTCTACAGTTGATGACAACTGGATAAAATTATGTCACAAGATTTTTTGAAAGACAAGGCTCTTGAGAGATACGACTTGCAAAAAAGCAAGTTGTTAACGCATGGGTGGATGTCAAGCTATGAATGAAGAATTTCGGCGCGAATTTGCAGCCAGAATATAGTAGTGGGAGAAAAACTATGTTGCTGGCTTCGAGGAGTGAATTTACAACCCGAATGTCTAAAAGATTAGGTTATTTACCAGAAACAGCGTTCGGTTGGATTGCTGTCGGATGTTCGATTTGGATAAGAGCGGCACGTTTAGGAGCGCGATCGCACGTCCATACCTAATCATCAATATCTAGAACGAGCGATAAGAGCGGCACGCTTAGGAGCGCGATCGCGTCCACTTAACAAAAATTATTTGGCGCGTGAAGAAATTCACTCCTCTAAGCATGTGGGAATTAAGATCTGCAACTACCAATCTAACTTATGTTCCTTAGTTTCGATTAATATGACGTCAAGTGCCAAAAACTCTTGACTATTATGTGAAATTTGCAGGGGGAAACTGTGTTTTCACGGCAACAGTTAAGTCAACAACTCACCCAAGTTATGGCTGAGACGCTTTGCGATAGCGAACTTGACAGGTGTTTGGCAGCG
Source organism: Tolypothrix sp. VBCCA 56010 (assembly GCF_050875635.1). Taxonomy (NCBI): domain Bacteria; kingdom Bacillati; phylum Cyanobacteriota; class Cyanophyceae; order Nostocales; family Tolypothrichaceae; genus Tolypothrix; species Tolypothrix sp. VBCCA 56010. The sequence continues at coordinate 120,175 of NZ_JBPAOH010000001.1, read as the reverse complement.
GTGGAAATTGTCGAACCATCACCGGCAAAGCAATTTTGGCAAGCAGCATCGGCAAAACCGGGAATTTATATTATCCTGGCGGGTAAATGCAGACTATTAGATAGTGCTGATAACTTAATTACTACTCTCACCAGCGGAGAATCATTCGGTGAGGTGACTCTGTTTCCCAAACAAGAGTTGACAAATTACGCAGCTAGGGCTTCTGTTAATTTAAAGCTTGGCTATATCCCCTTAGAAGCGCTGCAAGAATTAATTCGCGAACATCCAAGTATCGGCGATCGCCTGAATGCCCGCGCAGAAATTTGCGATTTCCTGCTGAGTTGTCAAAATAAACACCAGGGAATGCTCAAAGCTTTATCTCTATTTGAACGACATCAAGTAGAAATTGGCTCTCTAGATGCCTCATTATCTTCAGATAGCAAGCTGTGGCTGTTATACAAAGGTCAACTCAAGCACAAAGATAATTGCATCACACCAGGAAATTTCTTGGTTCCAGAAGCCGAAAAACAAACGCAATGGATGGCTACCCAAAGCAGTATCCTTTACATTCTCAAGAATTCAGATGTATCTACCGCACTACAACATTGTCCGCAATTAGCACCAATTATCGGCTCAGAACAGTCGGTGACTCAGACATCTACGAGGAAATCTAAACCAGAACGAATTGCTTCCCCGAAAAACATTATCCCCTTTCCGCAGCGCGATGGTCAAACTGCCAAAAGCTCTAGCACTGCAAAACCAAACTCGAAAAAACCACGCCCTTACTTTCCTTCACCTAAAGTCGTAGCAGGGCATTTATGGGGACGCTTGAGCAAAAATTATACCTTCTTTGCTCAACATAGCGCCTCCGACTGTGGCGCAGCTTGTTTGGTAATGATTGGTCGCCACTGGGGTAAGCGTTTTAGCGTCAATAAAGTGCGCGATCTCACCAATGCTAATCGTAGCGGTGCATCTATGCGTGCCTTGGCAACAGCAGCCGAAACTCTCGGTTTTACGAGCCGTCCGGTGAAAGCGAGTCTCGACAAATTAGCAGAACAACCACTACCAGCGATCGCTCACTGGGAAGGCAAGCATTACATTGTCGTTCATGAAATCAGCTTTAAAAGAGTGATTGTCTGCGATCCGGCGATCGGTCAACGCAGCCTTACCCATGCCCAATTCAACGCCGGCTGGACTGGATATGCATTGCTGTTGCAACCCACCACCGAATTAGAAAACGCCGAAGAAGCTACTAACTCTTTATGGCAATTCTCTAATTTAATCAAACCTCACTGGAAGATTCTATTAGAGGTATTTATCGCCTCTTTATTACTCCAAGTATTTGGATTAATCACGCCAATATTTACTCAGCTACTGCTAGATAGAGTGATTGTCCAGGGCAGCACCATCACTTTAACCGCTATCAGTTTAGGCTTGCTAATTTTTGGCTTCTTCAGCATCGTTATGAACGCCGTGCGGCAATATCTGCTGTCGCACACTGCCAACCGTGTGAGTGTAGCGCTGCTGGTGGGTTTTATGAAACAGACCTTCCGCTTGCCTTTGTCGTACTTTGAGTCTCGTTACGTCGGCGATATTGTTTCCCGTATCCAAGAAAACCAGAAAATACAGAGTTTCCTCACAGGGGAAACGCTATCCATCATTCTGGATTTATTGACAATAGTTATCTATTTGGCAGCGATGTTTTGGTACAACCGGGGCATGACGTTGCTGGTACTGTTGATTGTGCCGCCATTTTTCATCTTGGCATTGGCAAGTACCAACATTTTGCGGCGGATGTCGAGAGAGATTTTTAATGCTGGTGCCCAAGAGAATAGCTATCTAATTCAATCACTCACAGGTATTCGTTCTGTGCGCTCAATGGCAATTGAGCAGACAGTGCGCTGGCGTTGGGAAGAACTGCTAAATACTTTGGTGAAAAAAAGCTTTAACGCACAGGTAATTAACATTCGCTTGCAAGTTATCAGCGGCAGCATTGATACCTTGACATCTACAGGATTGCTGTGGTATGGGGCATCGTTGGTGATTAATCATCAACTTACCATCGGACAATTAATTGCTTTCAATATGTTGATGGGTAATGTTATCAGTCCCTTCAAGCGATTGGCAGGAGTTTGGAATCAATTGCAAGAAATTTTCATTTCTGTGGAACGGCTGAACGATGTCTTAGAAGCGGAACCAGAAGAAGACTTGCTCACCTCTGACCGTAAGTCTTTAGGCAAACTTCGAGCGAACATCCGCTTTGATAACGTCACTTTCCGCTATCACCCAGAAAGCGATATCAACATCTTAGAAAATATCAGCTTTGAAATTAAACCAGAGCAAATGATTGCCGTGGTCGGGCGTAGCGGAAGCGGGAAAACAACACTTTCCAAATTAATTTTGGGTTTATATCCGCCGACAGATGGCAAAGTTTTCATTGATGGTCATGATATCAAGGGTATTTCTTTGCGATCGCTCAGAACGCAAATCGGTGTCGTCGATCAAGAGAACTTTCTGTTTGGCGGTACAATCCGCGAAAATATCGGTATAGCTCATCCAGACGCTGACAATGAAGCAGTTACCGAAGCGGCGCATCTAGCAGGGGCAGATGAATTTATTCAACAATTACCAATGGGTTATGAAACCCAAATCGGTGAAGGTGGCGGAATGCTTTCGGGTGGACAACGCCAACGTTTAGCGATCGCTCGTGCTTTGCTTGGTAATCCGCGCTTATTAATTTTCGATGAAGCCACCAGTAATCTTGACGCCGAATCAGAACGCATTATTCAGAACAATTTAAAAACAATTCTCCAAGGGCGGACAAGCTTAATTATCGCCCATCGGCTTTCCACCGTGCGGAATGCTGACTTAATTCTGGTGTTAGATGGAGGTGTCTTAGTGGAAAGCGGTACTCACGAAGACTTAATCGCTAAAAAAGGTCATTACTACTATCTGAATCAACAACAACTCGCGCAAGCAGGTTGAGTAGAGACGTTCCAATGGAACGTCTGTACAAGAGAAGGCACGGTAGAGACGTTCTGTGTGGAACGTCTGTACAAGAGGCGCGGAGTTCTTATTCTCCCCCTTGTCTCCTTGTCTCCTTGTCTCCTTGTCTCCTTGTCCCCTTGTCCCCCTCTCCCCCCATCTCCCCCTCCCCCCCTCCCCATCGTGGAAAGGAAACTATGCCACACCCATCCCGCAATTCACCATCCCCCCTTGCACATATAGAAGAAGATCCGGATAAAGCTTACATTGACAACAGTGAATTTACTGAGATAAATCCTCAGACAGAAGAAACCAGCGAAGCGAAGGAATGGTTCTACGGAACCGAAGAACTGTTAGATGCCTTACCCAGAGTTTGGACACGCTCTTTGGTGTATATGCTAACTAGCTTTGTCGTGATTATCATACCTTGGTCAATTCTCTCTAAAGTCGATGAAACCGGGAGCGCTAGAGGACGGATAGAACCCAAAGGAGCAACGCAAAAATTAGATAGTCTTTCTGGGGGTAGCGTCACTGCTGTCAGAGTCAAAGAAGGAGACAACGTAAGAACAGGGCAAATTCTTCTAGAACTGGAATCTGATGTTCTGCGAACCGATTTGCAACAAGCAGAAGCCAAGCTTTATGGACTACAAAACCAGCAGGCACAACAAGAACTACTCAAAAACCAATTACAGTTAGCAATTAGCGTTCAAGAGCAACAAAACAAATCTCAAGAATTAGAAAAGATTGCCCAAATCAATCAAGCACGGCAGAATCTTGAAGCTAAACAGAGTAGTTACAATTTACAAAAGTTAGAAAAACAGTCATTAGTCAGTCAAGCACAGCAACAGATTAGCACCAGTCAGAATGACCGAAAGTCGGCTCTTGGTCGTTTAAGTATAGATTCCAGACAAGTCGAACGCTTTAGCCAACTTGTAAAGGATGGTGCGGTTTCCGTAAACCAAATTGACCAACTCCGAAAAGAAGAACAAGAAAGCAAACGACTTTACCAGAAAGCGCAATCCGATGTCAAACAAGCAGAATTACGTTTAGCTGAAGAACTCAGTCGCTATCAGACAACAATTAACCAGTTGGAGTCTGATATCAAGCAAGCAAAACTTAGACTGCAAGAGGAGCAAAGTAGCTATCAAAGTGTGGTGAATGCTGGGAAACTAGCTGTGCTGAAAACTCAGGAACAGCTGAAATCGCTGCAAACGCAAATCGGTGATGCGCGATCGCAAATCGTTCAAACCCGAAGCCAGATTATATCCCTAAAGCTTCAGTTAGGGCAAAGAATAGTGCGATCGCCTGTTGATGGCATGATTTTTGAATTGCCAGTTTCCAAGCCAGGAGCAGTATTACAACCAGGTCAGAGGATTGCTCAAATTGCCCCGAAAAATGCTGGCTTCGTACTCAAAGCGAATATACCCAGCCAGGAAAGTGGCTTCTTGAAAGTAGGAATGCCAGTAAAAATAAAATTCGATGCCTATCCATTCCAAGAATATGGAATAGTTCAAGGGCGCGTCAATTGGATTTCACCTGATACGAAAGTGCAGCAAACACCCCAAGGTAATATCGAAAGCTTTGAATTAGAAATTACCTTGGATAAACCTTATATTCAGAATGGCAATCAACACATTCTATTAAGCCCCGGTCAAACAGCAACAGCCGAGGTAATTGTTCGCCAGCGGCGCGTTATTGACTTCATCTTAGAGCCATTTCAAAAGTTCCAAAAAGGCGGTATAGAACTTTAGTCATTGGGCGTATCTGCTTGACTGTTCCTAGTGAGTGGTTTACCGCTCAGAGCAAGGATTTTAAGCACAAAGCGTGCTTACTACAATTCTCCCTTGGTACTATATCATGTCCACACCTCTTTTTATTTCGCCTGAAGACATAATTCACTGCATTAAACTATCTTGCCAAGTTCCTGATTTAGTAGAGGCTATAGCTAGGCAAAAAATTATTGTCGATGCTGCAACAGAAGCAGGTATTACAGTCGCAGAATCAGAACTACAGCAAGAAGGAGATAGGCTGCGGTTTGCAAAAAAACTTGTCAAAGCAGCAGACACTTTAGCATGGTTAAAAAGACATCATCTTTCTGTCGATGATTTTGAAGAGTTAGTTCATAAAGACATACTCGCAAAGAAATTAGCTTTTCATCTATTTGCAGATAAAGTCGAACCGTTCTTTTATCAAAACAAACTCAATTATTTTGGCGCAGTTACTTATGAAATCATCTTTGATGATAGAGACGTAGCGTTGGAATTGTTTTATGCACTGCAAGAAGGCGAAGTTAGTTTTCAAGAAATCGCCCGCGAGTACATCATAAATCCAGAAATCCGCCGCGCTGGTGGATATCAAGGAATCAAAAGACGCGGAGAATTTCGCCCAGAAATAGCCGCTGCTGTATTTGCTGCCACTCCCCCAGAGATTCTCAAGCCAATGACCACGCCAAAAGGTGTGTATTTAATTTTGGTAGAAGAAATAATTCAACCCGAATTAGATGAGCGATCGCGTAGCAATATTTTGCAAGAATTGTTTTCTGATTGGTTAAAGCAACAGATTGAGAAACAAGAAATTTTGATTGATTTGGAAGGGGATAGAAATTCTCAGCCAGTACAGCCACTTACACAACCAGCTTAATTGCGTCCTTGGGTTTGCCAAAAATTTAATACCAGCTTGTATTTGATATCTCATCAACTATCTTTTTGTGGTTCAAAATATGTCTCAACTTGATGATATTCCCTGATTATTGGGAATAAAAGTTATTTTAAATAATATTATTTGTACTCCCTAAGTGAAGAGAGATAAAACTTTTTGTGCGTTTAAAAAGTTTTATTGAACCTTGTTTAGGAGTATTTTGCTGTTTAGAAACATGTAAAATTAAGCTTATAAAAAAGAAAAAAAGCTTTTATAAAATTGCAAATAATCCTATGAAAAAGCTTGTATTTCTAATTAGATATTGTTAAATTAATAGTGTCACCAAAAGGAAACAACTTGGTGGCATGTAAACCAGAAAAAACAACAATTTCAAGGAAACAACCATGATTATTTCAGATATCTCTCACATCGAAGTTGCAACCGAAGACAACAACATTCAAGGCGGATATGCATTTGCTGATGCATATGCTGGTGCATCTGCATATGGTCCAAACTATGCTTCTACCTACACCAGCACTTCTACAAGTGCTTACAAAGATAGCTACTACTACTACGACTACTACTACGGCTACGGCTACAACAGCGCCTCCTCTGGCTCTACCTCTAGTTCAGCGGCAGCTTAGGCATTAATATGGCAACCGCCATATTAAGAGGTTATTTCTAAAGTTCCTTCGCTTCGTGATGAATAGTTGAGAACTTTGTAAATAATCACTTGAAAAATAAAATCGCTGAAAGCTTTTAACAGCTTTCAGCGATATAGCTATCTCAAGAAGGTGACTTATGAGCAGAATAACAATTCTTGACCTCAGCTTTTGTGAAAGTGAAATTTCTGGTAGTAGTCAAATCCAAGGCGGAATTACTGTTAACTCCCCTACAGGAGCGTGGTCAGTTAGTGCTAGTTCCGCTCATTCTCAGGGCTACTATACAGACTACTTCTTTGACAAAGAAACTGGTAGTTATGGCTATGTAATCGGGGCTTACGTTAGCGGAGCAGTAGCTGGTGCAGTAACTGGTGCTGTTAGTGATGGCACTCAGTATGTCTCATCTTATTCCAGCGCTAGCGCCTAGTAGCTTAATTTGAATAGGAATGAGCGCAAAAATAATTGAAAGGCACATTATACAGTAGCGGTAATTCATGAATTACCGCTACTTACGACGTCGGATTGCGTAAGTCCTGTTCAATTCAAAAAGCTATTGAGTACTGCCTTAACATGGCTACTCAATAGCTTTTCTGCATTTATTTAGAGACTAAAATTAACGTGAGTTCGACAAAAAGAACCCCTCTCCAAACCTCTCCCCCTGTGGGGGAGAGGCTTAAAAACCTTCATTTTTAGCCCCTTCCCTACAAGGGAAGGGGTTGGGGTTAGGTTCATCGAATTCACGTTAAAATTAGGAATGAGTCTTGAAGTCTATTCCACAAAGATAAGTTAGACAACTAATAAATCACTTGCGCCTAACGCGCCCAAAAGCAATATTTTTACGCTTCAAAGCAACACCAATTAAGCCAGCTACTAAAAAAGAAGCTACATTAGATGCTTCAGGTACTGTAGCAACGCTAGCCTGATTCGCTTTAAATTCTATCAAACGCAGATTTATTTTGTCAGTAAAAGTGCGTTGATAATAACCCTCAAAATAAGCATTAGCAAGTTCTTCGTTTCCTCCAAAAATCTTTTCTTGGCTTTGACGACTGAAACTGATATTGTCAGTGTTTTGTAATTCTAGACTATCGCCATTGGCTGCGGTGTTGAGATTACCGACAACGCTAAAATAGTCTACAACACTGTGATTATCGATGTCGAATAAAGCAAAAGATGTTGTGCCAGTGGCTATAGCATTTTCTAACTGTGGGTTATCTATTGCTGTTAGCAGATTCAGGTCACTTGTAAAGTTGAAAGAAAAAGATTGATTGGCTTCTATAGCAAAGTCAGCAATAACTTGGGCGAAACTTTTTGCTATACCAAAGTATTTTTCCCCTTTACCCGAACCTTGGCTGAAAGCAAAATTGCTTGCAGATGGTTTTGGTGTATTGTAAAAAGTTGCTTCTGCATTTGCCTTTGCATCTACTGTGCCCTTGTTGGCATTAGTAAAAGTGTCAGTATTACTTATAACTATAGGCTCGGCAGAAAGGCTTTGATTGAAATCTGTAAATTTTACTTCACTCTTAGATAAAGCCAAACTAGCAGCTTGACTTGGTGTGCTTGCTAAAACAGAACTTGCTACCATCGGCGTAGCTAATAGCAATAGGCGCTTGACAAATTTTCTGTATTTTTTCATGTAAGTGCTATGTGTATATTTTTGAGGTTTACGTAATCTATTAGTGGTTAGGCGATCGCCAATTTTGGCAACCAGTATTATTGAGCTGGAAAAATTCTCAAGCCCATTAATCACCTTTCAACGCACCCTTCAAGGTAGATTTGTTGTTGATAAATGATTTAACCGTCTTTGCACCCAAAAAAGGGTAATGCAGTTAGAAAAATCTGCTTACGTAAATATGCTAAAAAAACAATCAATATAATTGTGTAATTTTGACGTAAAATCATTTAATTTTACCATCAAGTTAACAATAGTTTCCTGTAAAGACACTGAAATATTACTAGTACAAAAGCATACTGAATTACATAGATTACTTATTCAGTAATCTATGTAATTTTCCGGAAGATTTTGAAAATAATTCCCTAGAAGAATCCCAAAACAACTATAGCGGTCAAGGGTTGCATCCAATACACGCTCTTGTTCGGGTAGGGGCAATTCATGAATTGCCCCTACTAAGCTGTATTTCACTCAATTGAGAACCGCTATAAACTAAAAAAGTAGGGGCGATTAATCGCCCCTACCTTGCACAAACGAAGATATATTAATTAATTCTGCGCTTGTGGTTGCGGTGAACCGGGAATTGTTACATCTATCGCTGTCACTTGTGCTGCTAACTGCGTCAGTGGAGGGTTAATAGCAGTTTGATTCCCCACTACCAGTGTCACCATATTTTCTGGCTTAAGATATTTCTGCGCTACTCGTTGCACATCATCTACTGTAGTTGCGGCTACGGCTTTTTGATAGCGGAAGAGAAAATCAGCCGGATAGCCGTAATATTCGTAGCGCATCAAACGTGATAAAGTTTGTTTCGGGTCTTGAAAATTGAAAACAAACGAGTTGAGTGTAGACTCTTTAGCAAAAGCTAATTCTTTGGGAGTGACTTTTTCAGCTTGGGTGCGCTTGATTTGAGTTTGCATAGCTTTGACAAACTGTACCGTAGCATCGGATCGCGTTTGTCCCCCAGCAATGAACACCCCAGGATAATCAAAGCGGGGACTCCAATAACCGGATACAGAATAAGCTAAACCTTGACGCGATCGCACTTCATTAAACAAGCGTCCACCAAATCCATTTAACACATTATTCAACACATCCAACGCCGGATAATCGGAACTGTTGAACTGTCCCCCCAAATGCCCGATGAGAATGCTACTCTGAGTCAGTTGTGGCTGATTGACAAAATACACACCACCTGTTTTCGCTTGCTTCACCGCAGGTAACTGAAGTTTAGGCAAATTGGGATTAGCCTTCCAATCACCAAACTTAGCTTGAACAAGTTCGCGCATTTTTTTCGAGTCAAAATCCCCGATAATCCCCAAAATCATATTATTCGGGTAAAAATATTGCTGATAAAACTGACTCAAATCCTCACGCGAAATCTTATCTATCGTTGCATACTCCGTCGTTCTGGCATAAGGGCTATCCTTGCCATAAATCAACTTACCAAATTCCCTACTGGCAATATCATCAGGATCGTCATTGCGTCGAGAAATACTACCTTTCTCCTGCGTCTTCGCCAACTCCAGCTTATCAGCAGCAAACACCGGCTCTCGCAGCACTTCTGCAAACAGCCCAAAAACCGTTTCTAAATCTTCACTAAGCGACTCAAAACCAGCACCAGCCGAAGTCTCACCAATACTAGTTTCCACCGAAGCCGCTCGTTGTTCCAACATTTGATTTAGCTGATCCGGAGTATGCTTGCGAGTTCCTCCAGTTCGCATCACCTCACCAGTAAAGTCAGCCAAACCGACCTTATCAGCCGACTCAAAGCGATCGCCAGTACGCACCAAAGCACTACCACTCACCAACGGCAGTTCGCGATCCTCCATCAAATATACAACCATCCCATTTTGCAGCACAAAGCGATCGTACTTCGGCAACTTAACTTGCGGTAAAGGTGCAAACCGCAACTCAGTATACGGCTTCGCTCCCGGCGCAGCCACAGCAAAATCAAACATTCCCAAAAGCAACAGGGTAAAACAAAGCATCAACGAATACAAAAGCCTTTTCCCCATTACCCTCTTCCTCTTACCCCTTACCTTACGCATAATCTCTTCCTTCGCGTCCTTCGCGTCTTCGCGGTTCGTTTCTCATCCCTTCTTCGACAACAACTTACCAACAGTGCGATTCTCCGGTGTAAAACTTACCCTTGCCACCCGTTGAATATCCGCAGGAGTCACAGCCGCAATTTGATCCAACTGCTTAAACAAATTGCGCCAAGAACCAGTTTTCACCTCATATTCCAACAATTGCTGCGCCATACCCATATTAGAATCAAGCGATCGCAACAAACCCGCTCGCGCTTGTGTCTTCACTCGATCCAACTCCATCGGGGAAACAGGCTGAGTTTTCAAAGAATCAATTTCCTTTCTTAAAGCGATCGCCACCTCATCAACATTGTGACCCGGAGCCGTGAGAACATAGAACAACATCAAATTCGGATACTTATCTCCCGGATATCCGCTGAAACCTTGAGCACCTAACGCCAAACGTTGTTGTTCTACCAAAGACTTATATAAGCGCGACGTGCGCCCACTACTCAACAAACTGTCAATAATGTCATAAACTGCATTATCTGGATGAGTAATTGCCGGACGGTGATAACCTTCAAAATACCAAGGTTGCGAACGTAGTTCTAAAGTAACTTCTCGCGTTTGCTTTTGAGGAGGTTCTGCCGGGACTTGCGTTTGTGCTTTGGATTTAGCTTGAAAGCGTCCAAAGTAAGTTTGCGCTAGTTGTTTGACCTGATTTGGCTTGACATCTCCGACAACGGCGATCGTTAAATTGCTCGGTACATAGTACGCATCGAAAAACTTCCGCACATCTTCCCGTGTTAGGTTGCGGATATCTTCGTCATAACCAATCACCGGACGCCTGTAAGGATGTACCTTAAAAGCAGCATCGCTAAACTTCTCCATCATCAAGCCGGTAGGCGAGTTTTCCACCCGCAGGCGTCGCTCCTCTAAGATTACATCTTTTTCTTTATAAAACTCGCGAAATACAGGATCGAGAAATCTATCAGATTCTAAAGACATCCACAATTCCAACTTGTTAGAAGGAAAGCTGTAAAAATAACGAGTCGCTTCTGTGGAAGTATTCGCATTTAAACCAACACCTCCCGACTGTTCGACAATTCGCCCTAACTCGTTTTGCTTGACTAATTTCGCTGCTTGTGCCTCTACATTTTTAAACTCAGCCGATAACTTAGCAATCTCATCTTGTTTACCAGCAGCTTTCGCTGTTTTAATTTGGCTAGCTAATTGATCCAAACGGTCAAGTAAAGGTTTTTCAACTTTGTAGTCTGTTGTACCAACAAGCGTTGTCCCCTTGAATGCCAAATGCTCTAAAAAGTGTGCCACGCCTGTTTTTCCATTTGGCTCATCCACGCCACCGACATCAGCGTAAGTAAGAAAAGAAACTACAGGCGCTTGATGGCGTTCTAAGACAATGAACTTCATGCCATTATCAAGACGAAACTCCGTCAACTCCTTAATTACTCGATCTAAATAAGGTTGAATTGAACTTTGTGCTGGTGGGGTTTGCGTTTTGGCGAAAGCAATTTCTGGCGAAAACCCCCAACAGAGGAATATTGGCAAAAACAGTGTGACAAAAGTCAATATTTTCAAGCCACCAGAAAAAAAGCGCAAAAAGCTAAAATCTACAATTCGTGGGAAGTAACTAAGCTGCTTCATAAGGAAAAATGAAAGGGACTAGGGAATTAAGAATGGGGCAATGGGCATAGGGCATGGGGAATGGAAAATGGGGAATGGAAAATGGGGACGCTTAAAAAGAATTATTACCAATGACGGCAGGTGCCTCAACGGAACGGCAGTCGCTACAACGCGGGGAACCCGCGCAACGCGCTGCCTCGGAAACCTCCGCACGGCACTGCCTCCCCAATGCCCCATGCCCATTGCCCAATGACGGCAGGTGCCTCAACGGAACGGCAGTCGCTACAACGCGGGGAACCCGCGCAACGCGCTGCCTCGGAAACCTCCGCACGGCACTGCCTCCCCAATGCCCAATTTTCCATTCCCCAATGCCCAATTAAACAGAGCGTTAATCTTGTATTAAGCTTTTTGTGGTTTTTATACTTCACGTTAGACAATAATGCTACAAATCCTGTTCCGGAGATATCACCGTAACTATTATGCGAGTTTTTAATTCTTCCCCGCCAGCTGAAGCACAAACCCGTAGCCGCATTTTAAGCGCGGCACTGCGGTTGTTTGCTTCACAGGGATTTGACGGTACCACTACCCGCGACTTAGCGCAGGCAGCGGGTGTAGCTGAAGGTACTTTGTTTCGTCATTTTCCTAATAAAAAGGCGATTTTGATTGAGGTAGCAACTAATGGCTGGGTGGAGATTCTCACAGATTTGCTCACAGAATTGAGTGAAATGGGCAGTTATAAGGCTGTCGCGCAAGTGATGCGCCGGCGGATGTGGAATATGCACAAAAATGTCGATTTGATGCGAGTTTGTTTTATGGAAGCGCAGTTTCACCCAGATTTGCGCGATCGCATTCAATTAGAAGTAATTGATAAAATGAGCTCAGTTGCCGAAGCTTTCTTTCAAACCGCGATGGATAGAGGCATTTATCGCCAAACGAATGCTAAACTGGTTGCCAAAGTTTTTTTAGGAATGTTTGCCGTTGCAGGTTTTTCCAATAATACTTTAATGGAACCTGATGCCTCTCCTCAAGAAATGAAAGAAATGGCAGAAGGACTCGCTGATATATTTCTTAATGGTGTACTTGCAAAAGAGTGATGAGTTAAGTAGAGACGTTCCACCGGAACGTCTGTACCTAAGTGAGGAATTAGGTACAGACGTTCGGTGAGGAACGTTTGTACCTAAGTGAGGAATTAGGAGTTAAATTAAATTCGTAACTCATAACTCATAACTGTTTTTGCTTGTTGACACCACTGTTGCACTAACTCAATCGCCGGACATAAATCTCGTCGCTGTATGGTTGCTACTTGCAAGCGCATAATTTGTTGATGCAATCTGTGGGTGGGAGTTTCAGCCAACTGCGCTACTGAACCAATACCCGCATGAAGCAATAATCCGCAATATTGCGTCCCCACACTCGGAATCCGAGCCAAATCCGCCAAAGCTACCCATTTATTTACATACTGAAGATGAACTTGTAATTTATTTGCCAGCGCTACCTTAGATTGGAGAGTATTTCCTTGTTGAAATAGCGCTTTTGTGGTAAAAATACCGCAGTTTTGCAGTTGGGCTAGTTCTTCCTGACTTAATCCCGGCAATTGCTCAATCGACCAATCGCCGATTAGCGTATTGCTCAACTTTACTTGATTTTTAGCAGACATTTTTTTAACCTGAGAAATAGGCTTGTTTAACTATTGTGACAAATTCACAAGTTGATATCTTTGTCAATAGTTTGATAAAAACAAGTGGCGATCGCGAAGCGCGCCCTACCGCCCAAAAGCCCAAAGGGCTTTTGCCCCGTTCCAGAGGAACGGGGGAGGGGTTTTCCTTCAGAAAACCCCTCGGCGGTGAAACGGGCGATCGCAGTACTGTAGGATTAGTAATTCTAACTCCAAGAGTTTGAGCCAATGTTAAATAAAAACGGAAGCTTGAGGATAAAGGCGATCGCCAGCATTTTCACTGCTGTCAACTTAGCCCTAATCTCCGGGGGTTTAGTCAGCTGCGGTGAGGACGAACCAAAGCCACAGATTGAAACCCAGCAACAAAATCAACAAAATACTCAGTACAACAATCAGACTAACCAACAGCCTGTCCGTTCTAACAACGACCAAAAAGACGATAAAGACGACGACAAAGACGACGACAAAGACGACGACAAAGACGACGATAAAAACTAGAAAATGGGTAATGGGTAATGGGGCATGGGGCATCGGGCATCGGGCATGGAAAGAATCCGATTACAACGCGCATTACTTTCTTAAACTTGTTTAATTCCCATTGCCCATTGCCCAATTACCAATTACCTATTACCAATTACCAATTACCCCTTCGGGGTTCGCGGCTGTGCTTCAAGTCGGCAGAGCCGACGGCAGATGCTCCACTTGGGGAAACCCCAAGACCGCACTGCCTCCCCAACGCACTGGCTCACCAATTCCCAATTCCCAATTCCCAATTCCCAATTCCCAATTCCCAATGCCCCATGCTGATACAAAACACTTCTAACTCCCTCGTCGATATTCTACGGCAGCGAAGACAAAAACTAGCCAGCCTGATTGATTTTCCGGTAATTCTTTGGTCAGGAAACAACAGTCCGCGTAACTTTCCAGCAAATGTCTTTCCCTTTCGCGCTAGCAGTCATTTCCTCTATTTTGCCGGACTTCCCTTGCCAAACGCGGTAATTCGCTTAGAAGCCGGCAAGTTAGAACTATTCATGGACGATCCTAAACCGAGTAGCGCTTTATGGCATGGAGAAATGCCTTTGCGTGAAGAAATCGCCCAGAAAATAGGCGCGGATGTTGCTAAACCAATGGTGGAATTAGAATTATCAGTAGAAGGTGCGGCAACAATTGCCGTGCAAGATGCTGCTACTTGGACTCAGCAGTCGCAACTGTTGGATAGATTAGTATTACCGCAAATTCAGCCAGCCGGAATTGACTTAGAGTTAGCCAAAGCAATTGTTACAGTGCGTCTCACCCACGACGAAGCCGCATTAATTGAGTTAAGAAAAGCCGCTGCTGTTACCGTCGAAGCGCATAAAGCGGGGATGGCTGCTACAAGTAGCGCCAAAATAGAAGCAGAAGTGCGGGCTGCGATGGAAGCAGTTATCATCGCCCATAACATGACTACTTCCTACAACAGTATTGTCACCGTTCATGGCGAAGTTCTGCATAATGAGCAGTATCACCATTCTTTGCAACCTGGTGATTTACTACTTGCTGATGTCGGTGCGGAAACTGAAATTGGTTGGGCGGCTGATGTCACTCGTACTTGGGCTGTATCTGGAAAGTTTTCATCTACCCAGAGAGATATTTATGATGTAGTATTGGCGGCTCATGATGCGTGCATTGCCAAAATCCGTCCTGGTGTAGAGTATGAGGATATTCATTTACTAGCTTGCACCGTCATTGCTGAAGGTTTAGTAAATTTAGGCATTTTGAAAGGAAATCCGGAAGACTTAGTAGAAATGGATGCTCACGCGCTGTTTTTCCCCCACGGAATCGGTCATTTGCTGGGTTTGGATGTGCATGATATGGAAGACTTGGGGGATTTGGCAGGGTATGAAGAGAAAAGAGAAAGAAGCGATCGCTTTGGTTTAGGCTACCTACGTTTAAATCGTCCCCTGCGTCCTGGAATGTTAGTTACAATCGAACCTGGATTTTATCAAGTTCCAGCGATTTTAAATGATGCTAACCTGCGCTCAAAGTATCATAATCTCCTCAACTGGCAGCGTTTATCTCAATTTGCCGATGTACGCGGAATCCGCATTGAAGATGATGTTTTAGTTACAACAGAAGGCAGCGAAGTTTTAACAGCTGCATTGCCAAATCAAGCCAGTGCTGTAGAGGATTTGGTTGGTGGATAGTGGATAGTGGATAGTGGGGCATGGGGCATGGGGCATGGAGCATGGGGCATGGGGGAGGCAGTGCCGTGCGGAGGCGCCCGACCTTGAGGCAACTGGCGTCATGGGGCAAGCGTCCAAGTGGGCATCGATCGAAATTTGGCTTTATTCCCATTGCCCATTGCCCATTGCCCATTGCCCAACAACTAACAACTAACAATTAACAACTAACCACTAACAAAGATTTTGCTAAATTTGACTTTTAATCCAATCACGAAATTCCCTAACTAACTCTAAATAATCTTTCTGCCCAACCTGTTGCAAAAAATTAGATATTTCTGCAATAGGTAAATTAGGAAATGCTAAACTTTGTTCTACAGCTACATATTCTTGATTTTGAAGTACATTAATACCAAAAGACTTGCCGTCATATCGCCAAATTTCCGGCACACCAATATCTGCATATACTTCAAAGCGATTTTGCGAACTACTTACCCATTACCCATTACCCTCAAAAATTGCTCCTATAAGCTTTAACTCTACCTTCATCTCCTCAGAAATGCCTTGATTCCATCCAAAGCGAGTTTTCTCAACTTTCACATTATTCAAGTTAGCATTGCTCAAATCAGCATTTCTCAAGTCAGCATTATTCAAATTCGCATCCTCTAAATTAGCGCCACATAAATTCGCATCTTTGAAGTTAGCATCGCTAAAGTTAGTATTCTTCAAATTAGCACTGCTGAGGTCTGCCCCTCTCAGGTCGGCATTGCTGAGGTTAGCATCCTTAAGTTTGGCATCGCTCAGTTTAGCATTTTTGAGATCGGCACTGCTGAGATTGGCATTTTTCAACTTGGCACTGTTCATGTAGGCACTGCTGAAGTTAGTACCGATTAATTGAGCATCGTTGAAATTGCCATTCCATAAATAGACACCACTAAGGTTGGCATTGTTGAGGTTGGCATTGTTGAGGTTGGCATCGCTGAGGTTGGCATGACTCAGGTTTGCACCCACTAAATGAGCATTGTTGAGGTTGGCACTGCTGAGGTTTGCATCCACTAACTGAGTATTGCTGAGGTTGGCATTGCTGAGATTTGCACTGGTGAGATTTGCATTGCTGAGATTTGCATTGCTGAGATTTACATTGCTGAGGTTAGCACCGCAGAAGTTGCCATTTAAAAAGCTGGCATTTACTAACTGGGCATTACTAAGATTAGTACCACTGAAGTAAACATCATCAAGGTTGATATTATTGAGGTTAGCATTGCTGAGGTTGGCAAGGAGAAAGTGAGCTTTGCTTAATTGCTCTTCAGATACTTGATAAACTAATTTTTGCAGCAAATCTTGATGAACTGATAGCTGGTTAATTTCCGCATCGCTCAAGTCAGCATCGTTGAGGGTAGCTGCTGATAAATTGTTAGTTTGAGATGTCACTTGAGACTTTTGCAAAAGCCGCTTATGTTCGCTTCTGGCTACAAAAAAAGCAATTAAGCAAAAGCTCAAACCAACCACAACTGCTGGTGGTTTACCGTTCGTCAGCAGCATCACTATAAGACCTATAGCAGCCAGAATAATAATCTGCTTGAACAATGAAATCAGTTCTGCTTTCCCTTCTTGAGAAAAAGTACTATTTTTCCGATTGGTTAGAGTCATGCTTAAATACTTTCCTTGTTGTTTTTACAATTAGTTCAATCAACCCAGAATCTACCCGTGATTCAACCCGCGAGTCCTAAGACAAAATAGTAAATTACACGATATGATGCACTCTTGCTGACATAACGTGGCATAACTAAGGCATTTTGTTACAGACAGGTATGAAATACTAGAGAAGTTTTTATCGATAATGTAGTGCCCGATTAATTAGGTAATTTTGATAAGAATATATAAGGCGATCGCATCCTAAATTGATAGATAAATTCCTAATTGGGAAAATTATGTATCAGTTTTCACCAAAAAATCTTTTATTTGCGTGTATTAATCTGTGACACTTCTTGATAACTGCCTAATTCCGTCTTTGATAAAGCGGTATGAAGGCAATGTAAGAGTCATTCTTTCTAAAAGATGTCTGAACTATGTGAAGCTTTGGCTGGGTCATCTGATTAGGGATAAATGAAAGAGGTGGGAAAGAGCGATCGCTTTACTACTGTCCATCTCTCTTGTCAGGAAATCAAGACAATGTATGAATCATAACTCAATATATATTGTGATATATAAATGTTACATTTTTTTGGGCATAGGGAATTGGGCATTGGGCAATGGGCATGGGGCATTGGGAATTGGTAATTATTTTGATTCCCCATTCCCCACTTTCCACTCCCCATTACCCACTCCCCATTACCCACTCCCCACTCCCATTCCCTATTCACCATTCCCCTTTAAACTACTAGGTATTCGGTAGCTACAGACGGAATGAAAACTACTAAGCTGGTAAATAGCACCTGAAAATATCGGAAGTTAAACAGTAGCACCCAAACGCTATTGCTAGCTTCCTTGTCGGCTAACTACCTGTAACCAAATTATGTTTGATGCTTTATCTGACCGTTTAGAAGCTGCCTGGAAGAAACTGCGAGGACAGGACAAAATTTCCCAATCCAACATTCAAGACGCTTTGCGTGAAGTGCGTCGCGCTTTGTTGGAAGCAGATGTCAATCTTCAGGTAGTCAAAGATTTTATTACCGATGTCGAGGAAAAGGCTCAGGGAGCCGATGTGATTGCAGGCGTGCGACCTGACCAACAGTTCATTAAAATTGTTTACGATGAATTGGTGCAGGTAATGGGGGATGTGAATGTTCCCTTAGCACAAGCTGAAAAATCACCCACCGTTGTGCTGATGGCTGGGTTGCAGGGAACCGGTAAAACTACAGCCACAGCTAAGTTAGCTTTACATTTACGTAAATTAGAACGCAGCTGCTTAATGGTGGCAACAGACGTGTATCGTCCGGCAGCTATTGACCAGCTAATAACACTGGGTAAGCAAATTGACGTGCCAGTATTTGAACTGGGAAGCAATGCTGACCCAGTAGAAATAGCCCGTCAAGGTATCGAACGCGGTCGAGCAGAAGGTGTTGATACAGTAATTATCGATACTGCGGGTCGCTTGCAAATTGATGAAGAGATGATGGGAGAGTTAGCCCGCATCAAAGAAACAGTCCAACCGCACGAAACGCTCTTGGTAGTGGACTCAATGACCGGTCAAGAAGCGGCAAATCTTACCCGCACCTTCCACGAGCAAATCGGCATTACTGGAGCGATTCTCACCAAACTCGATGGCGATAGCCGTGGTGGTGCGGCTTTATCAGTGCGGCAAATTTCCGGAGCGCCGATTAAGTTTGTCGGCGTGGGTGAAAAAGTCGAGGCTCTGCAACCATTTTACCCTGACCGGATGGCATCGCGAATTCTGGGAATGGGCGATGTTTTAACGCTGGTAGAAAAAGCCCAAGAAGAAATCGACTTGGCAGATGCCGAGAAAATGCAGGAGAAAATCCTTTCCGCAAAGTTCGATTTTACTGACTTTCTCAAACAGTTGCGCCTGCTGAAAAACATGGGATCGCTGGGTGGTATCATCAAGATGATTCCAGGGATGAACAAGCTATCAGACGATCAGCTCAAGCAGGGAGAAACCCAGCTAAAACGCTGTGAGGCGATGATTAACTCGATGACTAAACAGGAACGCCACGATCCTGATTTGTTGGCAAGTTCTCCCAGCCGACGCCGACGAATTGCGGGTGGTTCTGGTTATAGAGAAGCCGATGTGAGTAAGTTGGTAGCTGATTTCCAAAAAATGCGATCGCTCATGCAGCAAATGGGTCAAGGTGGTGGTATGCCCGGTATGCCCGGTATGTTCGGCGGTGGTATGGGCAATCCCTACCCAGCAGGCAATCGTCCCCCCGCCCCAGGATGGCGAGGTTATACTGGCGCTGCAACTACCAAAAAGAAAAAGAAAGATAAAAAGAAAAAAGGCTTTGGTAATCTTTAGGGCATGGGGCATTGGGCATGGGGCATAGGGCATTGGGCATTGGGCATTGGGCATAGGTAATTCCTCTTTGTCTCCTTGTCTCCTTGTCCCCTTGTCTCCCCACTCCCCATTACCCATTGCCCATTACCCATTACCCATTCCCCATTGACTCCTAGCAGTTAATGCTAGGCTAGTGCTAAAATTAGCATTCCAGCATCAACAAGCTACAAACTGATAGGTCACGCATAGGAGAATATTTTCTCAATCATGATTAAACTGCGCTTGAAGCGATACGGAAAAAAACGGGAAGTAAGTTATCGTATTGTCGCTATTAACAGCCTTGATCGCCGCGATGGTCGTCCCCTAGAAGAACTTGGATTCTACAACCCCAGAACCGATGAAGTGCGACTCGATGTTGACGGTATCGTGAAGCGACTGCAACAAGGCGCTCAACCAACTGACACCGTGCGTAGCATCTTACAAAAAGCTAATGTTTTTGAACAGCTCAGTGCAAAAGCCGCATCATAACGACGAAACAAAATTGAGGACAGCCAGTCCTGACTACGTTAGGCTGGTAAAGTTTTTAGTGCAGCCGTTTTTGGAATCTCCGCAGTCTTTGAGCGTCGATTGTGAAATTTCTCACATCCTCAAACGAGTTTGGATTCGCATAGCCTTCGACAGCGCAGATAAAGGAAAAGTGTTTGGTCGGGGAGGACGCAATATCCAGGCGATTCGCACGGTTATTGCCGCAGCCGCCGAAACAGCTGGACAATCAGTATACCTAGATATCTACGGCAGTAATGCCCAAGGTCGAGAAGGTATGTCTTTTGATGAAGACTCGGAAGAGCGATTACCAGCACCGAAATCGAGACCAAGAGAAGGAAACGACTCACGACCTATTGTTAAACCCCGCGTCCGCTCTAGTTTCAACTAAAAAGTAAATTACTTTATGCGGTTACGCAGTAAAGTCCACACCCATCGTCTTCAATAAGCCCGCTATCCTACGGTAAACGCCTTTATGCGGGTTTATTGAAGAATTTTCAGATTTGGCATCGGTACAACATGGGGATAAGCCGTAACAATTATTTTGAGTTTTCCTTTCCTCAGAATTACTTGTGGCAAAGTCAACGTAATTCGTAATTGATAATTCATAATTCATAATTTCAATCAGTGAGAGCTTGAACTCTCGACGGGATTGTTGACCGCGCTCATTAAAAAAGAGCGTGTTCGCGCTTTACCGATTCTTTAATTATGAATTATGAATTATGAGTTAATAATTATTTTGACATTTATCCCCAAAATTATATTTAAGGTCGTGTGGCAAGCCACGCGACCCTAAATTAAGCGGTTTTTGGTAAGCTATCTGCATACACAAAATGCTTTTTTTGATTGAACAGATGGGAAACACCCATCAACAAAAACCAGCAAGTAAGAGATGCGTTCTCGATCGCGTCTCTTGTTTTAGTAAACAGGTCTAACTATTAAAATATTTAGTTGTACTTAAGTTTACCGTATCAGTTTTTCCTCTAAATCGCGCCAAGTGCGATCGCGCTCTGGGTGCAGGTTACGCCAACGTCCAAAAAAATCTTAACCTTTATAAAGAACAATTCCTCACACATAAGAAATACTATGGCAGCTGCCTTGCCAATTCAACTGCCGAATATCGAAAGCGCGATCGCGCTAGCGGGACAACATGAAGAAAATCTCAAAACCATATCCCGGCAAACAGGAGCTAACCTGGTGCTGCGGGGACAGGAATTACACATTGCTGGTACAGATAAACAAATTGATTTAGCTACTCGATTAGTGCGATCGCTTGAAGATTTGTGGACTAGTGGTAATACCATCACTAGCGCCGATATTTTAACAGCTCGTCAGGCTTTGGATAGCGATCGCACTGAAGAGTTACACGAGTTGCAGCGAGATGTTCTTGCCAGAACTCGGAAGGGAGAAGAAATCCGTGCCAAAACCTTTCGCCAGCGACAGTACATTAACGCTCTACGTCAGCGAGACTTGACATTCTGCATCGGTCCTGCTGGTACTGGTAAAACTTTCCTCGCTGTTGTCGTTGCCGTGCAAGCACTTCTTGCCAACGAATTTGAAAAGCTTATTTTAACTCGTCCTGCCGTCGAAGCCGGTGAAAAACTCGGCTTTTTGCCTGGAGACTTACAACAAAAAGTAAATCCCTATCTCCGTCCGCTCTACGATGCCATCAATGAATTTATCGACCCCGAAAAAGTACCGAATTTGATGGAACGCGGTGTAATAGAAGTTGCACCCCTCGCCTACATGCGGGGACGCACTCTCAACAACGCTTTTGTGATTGTAGACGAAGCTCAAAATACCACACCCGCTCAAATGAAAATGGTTTTGACTCGTTTGGGCTTTCATTCTCGCATGGTGATTACAGGTGACATAACACAAACCGATTTGTTACCTCACCAAGAATCTGGATTATCGGTGGCGTTACATATTTTAAAGAATGTTCAAGGCATTTCCTTTTGTGAATTTTCTCAAAAAGATGTCGTGCGCCATGCTTTAGTTCAGCGAATTGTCGCTGCTTACGAACAACACGAAAAATAAAAGCGTGGATAGTGGGGCATGGGGCAATGGGCAATGGGCAATGGGCAATGGGCAATGGGAATAAAGCCAAATTTCGATCTCAGCCCACTTGGACGCTTGCCCCATGCCCCATGCCCCATGACGGCAGGTGCTCCACTTGGGGAGACCCCAAGACCGCACTGCCTCCCCCATGCCCCATGCCCAACAACCAACAACTAACAACTAACAACCAACACCCAACTATGACTTTAAAAGAATTTTTAGAAGCTTGCGAAACTCTAGGAACTCTACGTTTAATTGTTACTAGCAGCGCTGCTGTATTAGAAGCGCGTGGCAAAATAGAAAAGCTGTTTTATGCAGAGTTACCCAAAGGTAAATATGCTAATATGCACACCGAAGGTTTTGAATTTCACTTGAATATGGATAAAATTACTCAGGTGAAATTTGAAACGGGTGAAGCGAAGCGAGGCAATTTTACCACTTATGCCATCCGCTTTTTAGATGAGAAACAAGAAGCCGCTTTAAGTTTATTTTTACAATGGGGTAAACCGGGAGAATATGAACCCGGTCAAGTCGAAGCTTGGCACGCTTTACGAGAACAGTATGGAGAAGTTTGGCAACCTGCACCGTTGACAGAGATTAATGGGTAATCGGGAATGGGTAATTGGTTCACAAGTTGTCACTGTCTGGTATCGGCACTTCTTACCTTGGGTGTGCGCGATCGCGCGATCTTTAGAGCTTGAGTGCAATAATAAATATTTACAAGCAACGGAAAGAAAATTGCCATGTTAACAACTTCCATCCGCTTGCAATTAGAACCTGGTCAAAAAGTAACCCTCCAGCCGGTCACTTGGCAACGGTTTGAAGCGATTTTAACTGAGTTGGGAGAAAAGCGTTATCTTCTTTGAAGGTAGGGTGCGTTACGGTTCCCTAACGCACCCTACATTTTACTACTATGCCCAATGCCCTATGCCCTATGCCCAATCTCCAATTACCAATTCTCAATTCATTTCAGTAAACTCAAATACATCGTACTCACCACCGCGAAGTACCGATTCTGTGTGTTTTCCTTGAAAGCGCTTGCCAAAGGTTTGCTGTAGTGCCCCCCAAATAGCACCGAGGGTGTAAGTACATTTACGGTCTGAACCTTGAGGTTCCCCCGTAGAACATAAAGTTTCGCTAGTGTAAACTTTGATAACATCTCCTTCGGCTTTGATACGATTAATGATACACAACCGAGTACCATCTTTACCAAAAGCAAACCCAAGTTTGGAGGCAATATCATCTAAAGACAAGTTTGCACCTGCTAAACCTAATTCTTGTGCCAAAAGTTTACCACGTCTGCGACCGGCTGAAATTAAAGCGATCGCTGTTGCCTTTTCACCCAAAGCATCTTCCATGCCGACAATTGCCGACTTGAAACAAACTATACTGCTGAAATCTCCCAGTATTGGACGTGACATAAACGATTCTCCTAAAATTCATTTTTTATTTGTGCAGTCTCAGGTTGAAAACTTAAGGAATATGGACATTACATCTTTTCCAAATTTTTTCTTTTATTTTGCCAAAATTAAAGTTACAAATTAGTTGTAAATTAATAATGGCAACTTAAGAGAGAAAATCCGCAATCCACAAATCTGAATAGGGGTTGCTTCGTGTTATTAGCTAACCAAGCAAAGGTGCTATTCTGGCAACGGCTCGTTTAACTTCTAGAAACAACAAGCCTTGTTTTACCGATGCATTAGCGAGAACTAATAAAACAGCGTCATTACTACAGCCAACCAAAACTCCGTAGCCTTTCTCACCTTCGACGACAATCCGCTCAACATTACCGCGAGACAGTTCGCGTCCGATGCGTTCGCCCAAAGAAAGCATAGATGCAGACATTGCAGCGGTACGTTCGTCGTCCATACCTCCAGGTAGCACCGAAGCTAAAGCCAAGCCATCAGGACTGACTAAAGCTGCGCCTTGAACATCAGAGGTGCCGCTAACAAAGTTTTGCAGTTCGTCTTGTAGTATCGAAGTGTTAATCATGACTTTTTTCTCCAAAATTATTGGTAAATCTATTTCCCTGTTTTCCGTACTTATTGGTAACGTTTCGAGATTTTCGGTAGTTGTCGGTAAGGTCGTATTCTCCGTTGTTGGCAATTTTGATGCATTTACAGACTCAGTAGGCGTTTTCTGAAATGCCTCTGCGAGTAGCTTCAGGATTTTGCCTAAAGGCATAGGCGGTAAACTGCTTATTCCAATAAAGTTATTTCCATCAGATGCTTTTTGATAATTTACTACTAAGACAAATTAAAGTTAAAAGGAAAACGCTAACAAAAGCAAGAATCCTTTTTTACTTTTGGCATTCTTTTTTTTTGCATTCGCTTTGTTTGTTAAGGTTGATGCTGGCAAGATTTGGCTAATTCTAAAACGATCGCCATTAATGCTTCTTTTACTGAAGCTGTTTCGGTAGCATTTACAGCTAACAAAGGCGGTCGAGTAGTTTCATCGACAAATCCCAAAGCTAACGCCACATCTTCGAGTTCCCAAGCATCCGCACAGTCAGTATGAGTCACCCCAATTAAATAAGGAATTTGCACCCTTTGATTCATAAACTTGACAATTTTGCGACCAAAACGGAAATGATCGGGGCGGTGTGCAGCTACTAACAGGATGTAAGCTTGAGCTTTACGAATCAAGATGTCCCACATAAAGTCAAATCGCGCTTGTCCTGGTGTCCCATAAAGGTGCAGTGATTGATTGGCTGCTATGACAATCCGCCCAAAGTCCATAGCTACGGTAGTTTTAGCTTTAATTTCTGCTAGTTCATCAGTAACTTCCTTCTCCGTGTCAACAACATCAATTTCACTAATTGTGCGAATCAAGCTACTTTTGCCTGCACCTACGCCACCCGTAATTACTATGCGTAGGATTTCCATTAAGCTTTACTCCTTAAAAAGCCGACTAAATTTTGTAAAAATGCTGTACTTACCTTCAGCATGTTTGGTTCTGGAACTTTTTTTTGTCCCCAGCTAGACGCAATTCCTTGACTTTCATCCATCGGGTAATTATTTAGTTCGGGTGTACATTGCTGCAAAGAAACTTCTTCTACCAAACCTGCAAGCATTAGCCGGAAAGCAGCTTGTTGAACTATTAATGTAGGTTGATTGAGTTGAGTTGCGATCGCACTTAAATCAACACTTCCATTCGCAAATTCCCACACTTGCCACTCGAAAGGATTCAAGCGAAATTGTGGTTTGTTTTGTGTAATACTTTTAATGCCAGAACTGACATCTGGAAGTACATCAGCTAATACTTCCCAGTTTTTCAATGCTCTCAAAGCCATCAGCGCTACTTCAGTTGCTCTTAGGCTTAATCCTGTCATCTCTGTCCAAGGCAAAGTAGCCTTGCTATCAAGTTTAAATACACCGGTTTGAATTTCAAACAGTTCTCGAACTTGTTGCAGTTGACTGGCAAATAATAGATTGAGCTGTTCAGCACTCAGCAATCCTTCGGTTTTCAACTCTAAACCCAAAGGTGTTCCTGTAGCACTTCTAGTAATATTTTCTCTGACTGGGTTACACCACTTTCTTTTGATTATCTTAGATACTAATTCCTGACCATTTAAGCGATTAGCCGCAGCGACAATACGCCCCTGGCGAAACCAAATATAGTAATGTAGGGATTTAGATCCAGCAGCATGAAGGTTTGGTAAAGTACACACACTCAAGCAACCTGATTTTCGCCCTTGGTCAATCAGTTGGAATAATTCCGCTAAGGAAAAATCCGTAAAAGAACTAGATAGGCTCATTCGTTCAAGAACTATAAATAGGAATTTATTTGAAATAGCACCCTAAAAATCTTTTCAGGCAGTGCGTTGCAGAGGAAACCTCCGTTAAAGCACCAGCCGGCTCAAGAGCAAGTTTTATACCTGATTTTAGTTCAAAGCTACTTGCCTTTTATCTATAGCACCCCATAGAAGCATAATATACGGTCAAGCTTTAAAAATAAGTAATTCTACAATCACTAAATAATTAAAATCAGGTTATTAAGTATAAATACTTAATTTTTTACGTATTATACACATTAAATGACACTATTTAATTCAATAATACCTTAATTAAGGAGAATCATCAGGACTTACTTACCTAAAACTTCAAAAACAGCAGTGAGTAGGTATCACAGAGGACAAATTCGCTCTTATTCTAGCTCTGCTTGCTTCTGTGTAACGCCAATAAATTAGATTGGGAAGTTATGTATTTGTTTAGTTTATTGCTGTATATGTTAATTTTAATAAAGAAAGTTTAATAAAATTTCTAATTAAATGAGTTTTT
This sequence comes from Tolypothrix sp. VBCCA 56010, assembly GCF_050875635.1. Lineage (NCBI taxonomy): Bacteria > Bacillati > Cyanobacteriota > Cyanophyceae > Nostocales > Tolypothrichaceae > Tolypothrix > Tolypothrix sp. VBCCA 56010. The sequence goes on along the minus strand of NZ_JBPAOH010000001.1, from coordinate 93,899 downwards.
AATCAAATAAAAATTAATACTTTGCAATATATATCTCTAATGCTTGCTATGAAAGCGATTTTAAGTGTTTGCTTAATTGTTTTATTTCTGCTGTCTGGTCAAGAAGCAGCAGCGGGAGAATTAAGTCAGCAAGTTCCCGTCTTGGCGCTTTGCGTCGTTCGCGTAGCGTCTCCGACAGGAGATGGGAAACTTGCTGACCCGAAGGGTCAAAGGTTGGCGAATTTTCCTCGGTGGGAAAAAATAACTACGGTGCGATCGCCTGAAGGTGATTTGATTTATCCTGATTGGATGGCGGGTAATTGGCAGCTTAAAAGTACTTTAATAGATTTGGCTGCACCTTTAGCACCAGATATAATCACACCTGGTTTTGAAGGTAATCGCGGACAGCTAAATCAACCTGTGAGTTTTCCAGTACGATTTATAAAACAGCAATTGCCTATTTCCGGTTTAAAACTCATACCTCGGATAGATAACAAATTGCCCGTTGTAATTGCAGATAGGGCATTTAATAGCTTGAATTTAGCACGGACTTATTTAGGCGATCGCGTGTTATCAGTCAAAGTAGATCCAAAATCGCCCAATCGTCAAATTACCTTATTAAAAGGCAATCTTCAGTTAGTTTCTATTGTCACCGCACGCGCTACAGAAACTACACCGGATAATAAGTTCATCACTACAGAAGTCTTTCAGCAGCTATTTAAAGGTGGTTCTAATCCTTATTTCAACTCCGTAGAATCAACAACCGCTTACCGCAAACTTTCTACATCTAATCCCGTGATAGAAGCAGATCAAGTGACTGCTGTCTACCTTTCACCGCAAGATCCAGATTACTTCAAAGCCGGCTCTCATCCAGTCGCACTTTATCGCTATCGCTTAGAATTTTTTCCCTCCCAAGTGTTAGCTACTCCCAAAGGATGATTTACTCTAGTACTCCTTGACTACAAAATACTACAAATGTATTATTAAAAGTCCGTGGCTCAACTGCAATGTCAAGTAGTGAAGAGTTAAGGGTGAAAAGTGAAAAGTGAAAACACAACTTATCACTTTTGTACAGACGTTCCAGCGGTTTTGTACAGACGTTCCGTTGGAACGTCTCTACCTCATTAAATAGGGTGCATTATGGCAAAATTTAGAGACATTATCAAATATTACGATCGCTATCGAGTAGCGGTTATATTTAGTATTGCCGCAGCGAGCATCTTTGAAATTATCGATTTGGTTGTACCATATGCCACAGGGCAGATTTTAAACGTACTTTCCGGACAACCGCTAGATAATGTAATACAGAATGCGATCGCAGCAATAGTTAACCTGATTAAATTACCACAAAATCGGTTATCATCTTTGGCAGTGCTAATGACTGTAATCTTCTTAGTTACCGTTGCCAGAGCGCCAATTCAAATCTGGTCAACTTGGTGGTTTCATTGGGATATTGCTTTGCGTACCAGGCGAGATCACTTTAAAGAAACGGTAGCGAAAATACTCACTTTGCCGCTAGAGTTTTACGATGAAAACAATCCCGGACGCGTCGCTGGGAAAATAGCTAGAGGTTTAGAAAATCATACTTGGACTTACCCGGAAGTTGCCGGACAAATGATTCCCAAACTATTTAGAGTATTGGGAATTTTTGTAGTTATCTTGTTGATTGAGTGGCGGATTGCTATACTATTTCTGATTTCGTTCGTGGTAATCCTCAGCTTCACCCTGAAAGATTTAAACAAGCTGATGGAACAAGAACGACGGCTAGATAAATACATGGAAAATACCCAAAGCCGCAACTCAGAAATTATCACTAACATCAAAACAGTTAAAGCATTTGCTACAGAACCACTAGAATTTAAACGCCAAAAAGAACGACTTGACCGCGAGTTTAAAGTAGTAGATTACCGCATCCATCTTGGTTACATCAAGCTGGGTACTTTTAGAACGGCATTCGTTCAGTTTTGCGTGTTTGCAATACTAGGTTTAACTTTAGCAGCTACGGTAAAAGGTCAAATTTCCTTAGGACACTTTCTCACGACTTTAACAGTTTCCAGCATGGCTTATGCCGAGTTGGAACCTATCAGCAACTTAGCAGAGATTTTTGCTCGTCGTTATGCTTCAATGTTGGGGTATCACGAATTAATGAAGCAGCCGATTGGAGTAGATGCAGCTAGTTTGGTAGAAACTGAATCGGCTTATAGTTTCACCGGCAAAATTGAGTTTTCTAACGTAACTTTTGGGTACGATACTAACCGTCCGGTTCTGGAAGACATCAACTTGTTAATAGAACCATATCAGACAGTAGCGCTGGTTGGGCGATCCGGTTCCGGGAAATCTACTTTAGTGAAGTTGCTATTTCGCTATTTTGATCCGAATCATGGGAGGATATTAATTGATGGGCAAGATATTATCACATTAAATGTTGGTAATTATCGCCGACGATTAGCGATCGTTCACCAAGAAGTAGACGTTTTTAACGGTACTTTGCTGGAAAATTTAAGATATGGCAATCGACAAGCGAGTTTTCCGCAAGTTGAAGAAGCGTGTAGAATTGCCAAATTAGACGACGTAATTCGCACTTTACCCGAAGGTTATTACACAGTTGTCGGTGAACGTGGTGTCAGGTTATCTGGAGGACAAAGACAGCGTTTAGGAATTGCTAGGGCATTATTAGTTGAACCTGACGTGCTAGTTTTTGACGAAGCGACATCTAGCTTAGATTACGAGTCTGAAAGATTGATTCAATTAGCCATGCGATCGATTCAAGGAACTCGTACTACAATAATTATTGCTCACCGTTTGAGTACAGTCCGCGAAGCAGATAAAATTGTGGTTCTCGATCAAGGTAAAATTGTTGAAGTGGGTAGTCACGATCAATTGTTGCGTCATGAAGGAATTTACCGCCGCTTGCACTCCCTGCAAGAGACTGGAGAATTGTTGAGTTAACCCCCTTGTTTTTTGAATAACATCAGAATTTTTTCCGTATAATATCCTCAAAAGGATGATTGTACGGAAATTTTTAGTTTATTCAACAACGTTATTGCTCAACCCAACAGTTTCTCAACCGATACCTGAATCTCTAAAAATGCCAACGGTGTAATCGTTCCCTTTACAATAATTTGTTCTGTAGTATAATTACCGTCTAATGGTTCTCGAAATACAATTATTTGCTTTGCAGATAAATCCAAAACCCAATATTCTTGAATCAAAGCAGCAGCGTAAATACAAGCTTTAAGTTCTAAATCTTTCTTCAAGCTTGTTTTGGCAACCTCTACCAGCCAAAATATATCTTCAGGTGCAGGATGGCGATTGTTGTAAGCTGACTCTGGTAATCGAGCGATCGCAATATCTGGTTCAGGTTCAGAGTTAGATAATGTAATCGGTCCATTAAAACGAACATCGGCTTTACCTAAGAGTAACTCCTCTAGGTATTTCGCGCCTCGTTTTGCCGTACTGTAATGAATCGGGGTTTCTGGACTCATTTCAACAATTTCGCCAAAGAGCAATTCTACACGGCGATCGCTCAGAATTCCCGCTTGAACCATGCGATGATAGTCATCCACAGACCATTTAGCTAGCGTCTTCATTGCCGAATCGCTCACATTACCTTTCTAAACCTAGCTTTATTGTACGTTTTGTTCCGGCAATGCCATTACTCTGTCTTGTAAAGCTTTGATGCCTGCGGCAACGCCAAGGGCGAACGGAGGAAACCTCCGACGGGCGCCAGGTCGCCCAAGTCAAGCCAGTGCGTTGCGGGGGTTCCCCCCGTTGTAGCACCTGGCGCGGGAGACCCGCCCATGCGACTGGCTCAACTTTCCGCAAATTTATTTGCAAAAACTATTGGCATTTCTAAAACCTTATGGTACTATTAATAATCGTGAGATAAATGGGTCGATGTCCGAGTGGTTAATGGAGACGGACTGTAAATCCGTTGCGAAAGCTACGCTGGTTCAAATCCAGCTCGGCCCATCTCACTACAAATCATCAGTGTTGATTTTAGATTGAATTATGCGTTAGCATAGTTGAGAAATTAACAAATCCCTATCTTAAGGCTATTTTGCCCGTGTGGCTCAGTGGTAGAGCACACCCTTGGTAAGGGTGAGGTCACGAGTTCAATCCTCGTCACGGGCTTTTTTGTAGTATGAAAAATCAAGGTTTCAGACGATAGGATGTTCAAAATTCTGCTTTTTGAGCATCCTATCTTGCTTTTTTTGTCTATTATTGGATATCCTACTTGTTTTTTTGGCTATGATTTGGCTACGATTTTGTAAAATACATGATATTCATAGCCAAAATTGAGAGTTCCCACTGCTGTAGTGGCTAAATGGTGTGATAACTCTGTTGATATGATTGAACAAAAGTATCTTGACAACAAGGTACTTGAGCAGATGAAACCTCTTTAAAAAAGATATCGCTTAACTATTCTTCTATTTTCCCATAAGCCTTTTTAACCCAATATCCTCTAGGGGGTTTCTCTATACCATAAGTCTTACACCATTTTTCTACAGCTTTATCAGAAACACCAAAGTCTTTTGCTATTTGCGCTGTAGGCTTTGACCACACTAGTTTTTCTAGTTCTTCTTTTGATGGTCTTTCTACTTTTCTAGTGTGAATTCTAGAGTCTGGGTTAACCTTTCTGGTTGTTAAGTCTACACCAAATTCTTTATAAGTGCGCTTCAGCGCTTCCTTAGTAAAGTCTGTAAAATCGTCCCACCAGTAAAACGGTGTAGCTGAATTAGGTATTTGGGTATTGATGCAGCAACCACCAAAGTTAATTGATGGATAAACAACTTTATCTATATCAGGCAGATAAACAGCATAAAAGTCAAAGTCTTTTGTATTATACTTTCTGCGGTGGATACCGTTTTTATCCACCCAAATAGTCTTATTTACTACTCTATTGTCTCCAGAATATTTAGCTTGTATTCTGTAAAATTTGTCATCTTTGTACGCAACAAAATCAAAAGGTAAATGTTCGCAAACGACGGGTGTAAGAATTAAGTATCCTTTCAGTGTTAGGTCTGCGATCGCTTTGGTTGCAGCAATATCACCTTTGTTTTTAGTATGATGCAGCAAAATGAACCCTCAATCTGACTTAATCGTATCATCCTACTATGCTTGAGGGTTCGTATTTAGTTCAAACGGGTGTGGCAGGAATCGAACCTGCGACTGACTGCTTAGAAGGCAGCTACTCTATCCCCTGAGTTACACACCCAAATTAAATTATTGTCCCTCGAAAGAGTCAGCGTCTATTATATATGTGCTTAAGGGCAAAATGCAATCTATTATAGATTATGCATTTTCACTTCGAGTGGCTTGAAGAAGTTGCGTTCTTACCAATTTAGACGAAAAACGTTCAATTAGGGAGTATTGCACGCTTGTATATTGTCTTGTGAATAAGTTGGTGAGGGTGGATGCGCTCAAACCAAAAGCCCAGAAGAAAGCACTATGAGCCAATAAGCTTGCGGTGCCATTATAGATAGCATATCAAGAATGCCCCTGTCAAAAGTTAATTTCGGTGTGTCATGTTTATTCTCAAACGGCAGGATGTTGAAATATCGTCGATTCAGCACCCAAAACGGGATCAGCAAGTGCCGATCCTTTATTATCAGGGGCTAACGTTTCGTTTGATTAGCGTCTTCAAGGCTAATCAAGAGGAAGAAGCTAGAGCGTTGTGGAGGGAATTAACTGATAACCGAGGTAAAGCCTGTGTCTTGCTGGAGGAACCGGAGCGCTACAGCGTTTGGGGTAAAATCCGTTTAGAGCAACTAGATAGTGACACTGGTAGTCATAGCAAGACAGGAATTTTGATCCAAGCGAGTTTATTGCTACTGCAAGCGGTTTATATTGACATTGAAGAGCTTTTAGGGACTCGACAAGCGTCATTATTTGAGAAAGATATTGCGGAAGTTTTGCAACAAAAGCAATTTCCCCAGGTATCTTCATCAGAGACAGCTCGTAACTTGCTGACAACCAACCCATTGCAGTTAGCCAAACTTCCCGCTTGGCAAGAAAATCATGTAATTCTGCTTTTGCAAGAATTGCATCGATTGGGGAAAGGATATTTTGGCAATGCCAACTTTGCAAAACTTGTGGCTGGAACGTTACAAGATATGCCATCGGGAGAGCGATCGCACTTTATCAGTTGGCTAAATCAATCTCCACTGAGTAAACTATGGCAATAACCAACATATCATCGGCAGTTTCTTTTGGTGAAAGAATTTTCGACTACGCTTTGAAGTTAAATAAACCCTTTAGTCACATCAACCGTTGACTGCACCCAATTGCCAAAATACTGCTGTGAATGTATTTATACAGTTAAGTTATATGAGAGCATCTTACAACAATTCATATCCGACTAAATCCCTGTTCAAAACGAGAAACATCGTTTTGGCTAGTATTGCCTGGGGTGTGCTGGCACTATTGTACTTTTTGTTGTTTAGTGCCAAAATTCCAGGAGCAGACGGCACACAAAGTCGTGCTGCCTGGTACGTAATTGGTACAAATATTTTTGAAGCATTGGCTTATTTAAGTGCTGGGATATTATGCTTAAGGAATTGGCGCAGTCCGCAAATTGTCAGCGATCGCAATGTTTGGCTGGCAATTGGCATCGGGATGCTTTCTTATTTTCTCGGCGGAATATTTTTCGGCTATACGGAAATAGTATTAAAAGAAGAGCCAATCGTTTCCCTAGGTGATGTATTTTTTGTGGTAACTTATTTGTTCCTTGGTGTAGGCATGATTTTAGCAGTTGCATCTTCGCGACTCAATCTGGAAAAATGGCACTGGATGATTGTGTCGGCAATTGCAGCATTTGGCAGCGCTTTGGCGTGGCTGATTTCTCAGCAACCACAAGGAGTAGATATCAGCGAACAAGTGCCATCAGGGGTAGAAAATATCGCTTTGATTTTAAGTACTGTTTACATTGTCAGCGACGTGTTATTGTTAATTATCGCCACCACGCTACTGCTAGCTTTTTGGGGCGGACGAGTTTCTCTATCTTGGCGAATGATTGCAGCCGCAGCGTTTTCGCTCTACATAGCAGATATGTGGTTTCAATATGCCACTAATTGGATTCCCAATTATCAAAGTGGAGAGATACTAGAGGTATTTTGGGTAATGAGTGGAGTGTTATTTGGCATGGGCGCTACCTTAGAATATGACGCATCTAAAGTGCGATCGCGGCGTACCGGCGGACGAAAACGAGCTTAACAAAAATTTGGTGTCTACCGTGAGAAAACTAACAGATTCTGATAAACAAGAAATTCTTAAGTTATATCGAGAGACTGCCGAAACAACTTCAACTTTGGCAGAACGCTATGAAGTTAGTAATTCGACAATTAGTCGCTTGCTCAAAAGTACTTTACCAGAAGACGAGTACGAATACCTCGTTTCTTTAAAGCGGGCTGCCCGAACTCCTGAAGGCAGAGCGCAGGTAAACTACGATCAAGTCCAATCGAGGATTATACCACAAAAAGAAAAAGAAGTCAAAGAAGTCGAGGTGAAAGCAACTCCCAAGGAAGAAAGCTTTCCACCAAAGCCGAAAACTTCTTTGCCAAGTCCGCGCAACGCACCGACAAAAGTCAAAATTGTTGAGCCTCCACAACCAGTGGTAGAGGCACAACCTTACCAAGAAGATGAAACCGACTCAGAAGCAGCCGCTAACATACGGGTGCGCCGGCGTTCCTCAGCACCGACACCGATACCAAGACCTACAGTAGCGGAGCAATTAGAACTTTTAGAACAAAAACCCCAGGAAATAGCTAGTATTCCTAGCCCAATGTTAGAGGGTGAACGTCCAAACCCGACCGTGATAGCGCAAATGCTCGGCGAAGACTTGCTAGACGAGTCAGAGGATTTGGACGATTTAGACGACGATTTAGATGATGATGATTTTGATGAGGATGATGACGACTTTGAGGAGACAAGACCTTTAGTCACAAGACGAGCTTTAGGTGATATAGCGGTGCAAGTTTTGCCGTTGTCGGCAGCTCATTTGCCCAAAACTTGCTATTTAGTAATCGATCGCTCCTCAGAATTAATCACTCGACCGCTGAAAGATTTTGGCGATTTGGGGCAAATTCCCACCATCGAAACTCAGCAAAGAACTTTGCCGATATTTGATAACCACCGAGTAGCAAAGCGCTTTTCTACCAAGCGCGATCGCGTAATTAAAGTTCCAGATAGTAAAATGCTCCACAAAGCGCGAACTCATCTGCAAGCTAAGGGGATCACGCGATTGTTAATTGATGGTCAGGTATATTCTTTGTCTCCTGTTTAATCATTAGTCATGAGTTATAAGTTATTAGCAATTACAAACTCATAACTTATAACTCATAACTATTATTCAATTTATGAGTTGTTAAAAATTCATGCGGACATAATTTATAATTTATAATTATGTTTAAAATGGGGATTTAAACCCCACCTGAAACAAAACTGCGATCAAGATTGCACCGGGTACAAACCCTTTTTAATTATGAATTATGAATTAATAATTATTAATTAGGTTGATATGGATAGCTCAGTCGGCTATGGTGTGGTATTGGTGACAACTGCTTCAATAGAAGAAGCAGAAGCGATCGCTAATGCTCTTGTAGAAGCTCAACTCGCCGCTTGTGTAAGTTTACTGCCAATTCACTCAATTTATATTTGGCAAGGAAAACTACACAAAGAGCAAGAATGGCAATTGTTGATTAAAACCGATTTGGCGCTATTTCCCACCTTAGAAGCCAAAATTCGCGAACTGCATTCCTACGAAGTCTCGGAAATCATCGCCCTACCCATTGTCGCCGGTTCTCAACCCTATCTCGAATGGATTGCCGAACAAGTCAAAATTAAGGACTGATAAAAACACCGTAACCCTCACAAGAGACGTTCCACATGCTTCGTCTCTACTTTGCGTAAACAGCCGCTGCCAAACGTTCTGCTAAATTAATAATGTCCTCTTTTCTGGCAATTTGCGAAATCCATTCTGAGGGAATATTTTCCACCCCATAGTAAATTCCCGCTAACCCACCAGTTACAGCGGCAGTAGTATCAGTATCTCCACCTAAATTTACCGCTGTTAATACCGCTTCCGCGTAGTTAGAAGTATTTAACAAACACCAAAGCGACGCTTCTAAAGTATCAATTACATAGCCGCTAGAACGAATTTCTTCGAGGGGTAAGTTGTCAATTTCGCCGCTGAAGACTCTGGAAAAATGGGGCATTTCTAAAGCGTATGGGAGGGGTGGGGTTACCCCACCCTTAATATAGTAAATTTGGCGAATGTTTTCTAAACCTTGTAAATAAGCTGTTTGCGGATCAACTCCTTGCAAAAGACAAACTGCGATACTGATATATATACCGCAGGCTATTTGCGATCGCATATGAGCATGAGTAATACAAGAAACTTGGTGTACCCGCGAAATCAATTCTGCAAAAGTTAAGCTTTTGTGACAATAAGCCATAGGTAAGATTCTCATTAAAGAACCATTACCATTACTATTTTCCGTCTTTCCTCCGGCTTCCAAAGGTGGAATTCCTTGTTTATAGTTAGCGATCGCTAAAAATGTGGTGTTACCAACGTCAAATACTTCACCACGAGCAGTCCAGTACGCTTCATGATACCAACGCGAGAATGAATTAGCGATGCGATCGAGCGAAAAATCGTTACAAAGACATTCTGCCAAACAAAACGTCAGCGAACTATCATCAGACCATGTGCCTGGTGGTACATCCCAAGTTCCATAACCCTGCATCGATGTTACTGGCGATTTAATTCGTTCAGCACGGCTAGTAAATTCTACTGGGACACCTAAAGCATCACCGATGCACAAACCCATCAAACCAGACAACGTTTTTGTCGTAGTTAGCATTATTTACTCACTGGGATAATTTTCAACAATCAACTTTATATCCGCACTTGATAAGTAGACCAACCAAATTAAACGTAAAACCATTGTATTAGGGTGCGTTAGCGAGAGCGTAACGCACCCTACATTTTATATTGACTACTTCTAAATTTATAAATTACACCGTTAATAAAGACTGTTTTTTTGACTGAAGTAGACAAACTTTTATTTCTCAAGTTTGTACCAGTTAACAAAGTGTCTATTTATGTGACAAAATGCCGGATGTAAAGACAAATCTCCGTAATGATAACAGCTTATTAATATTTCTAGCTAATTAGCTTCTCAGTGACGTGCATTAATAGTGACAAGTTATTCAGAAATTATCGAAATTTTCTGGAACCTTTTTCATTGATTATCGACCTAGAGCTTAAATGCAACACCTACAAATTCGGTGACATTATGAAGCGCTTTATCAAGTCTTTTGTGACAATTTCTGCATTGTCTTCTTTAGTAGTTGCTCCTATTTTTCTTTCTGCCGGTCAAGCTTCTGCTGAAACCAAAAATGGTACTGATGCCAGCTATGTTGGTGCTGGTGTGGCAGTTGGCACTACCAACGGTGGACAAACAGGTGATGCGGCAACTTTTGGTGGTAATCTTACAGGTCGCTTGAAATTAGGAGATACTCCATTTTCAGCACGCGGTCATGTTCTTTGGAGCGACCAAACAACTGCTATTATCCCCCAAGTTTCCGCTGATGTGGGTATTGCTAAAAACACCAACGCCTTTTTAGGTGTTGGTTACTCTTTTGTGGAAGCAAACGGTAAACCAAGTCCCCTCGGTAACAAAGATGGCGTAGCTGTAACTGCTGGGTTAGAATCTGAAGTTACTAAAAATTTCTTGCTCTACAGTAATGCTACTTTAGGAATTGATGCCTACAAAAATAGCCCTGCTTCTGCTCTGAGCATCCAAACTGGTGTCGGTGTTCGCTTCAAGTAAAATATAATCTACCGTCAGCCTCCTCACACAAGACTCTTATAACTTTTAGCGCTACCCTTTGGTTTAAATCATAGCTTCAACCAATTTCTAGAAGCGACTCATAACCAGATAAAATATTGCTGGGTTTGTTAAGTGTTGCATCACTGATAAACCCAGCTTTTGCCATGTTAAAATGTAAAATATTCCTCTTTATTCCGACCGAATTACCGGGGATCGATAGCCGAATAAGTGCTAATAACTAGCTGCAACGGCTTTTAATAATGCCTTATTGAGAACACTATACAACTCTAATGGTTAAATCTGCTCCTGCTCCTACCGCCAACCGTAAGCCTTCCAAAGTCGAAGGTCTGAAAGAACATAGTAATTTTTTACGCGAACCTGTTGCCAGCGAACTACTTCAGGACACTACTCACTTTAGCGAAGATGCGGTACAAATCCTCAAGTTTCACGGTTCTTACCAGCAGGATAACCGCGACAATCGCGTAAAGGGACAGGAAAAAGATTACCAGTTTATGCTGCGAACCACCAGTCCGGGTGGCTTTATTCCCCCGCAATTATATCTAACTATAGACAAGCTCGCCGATGATTATGGCAACCATACGATGCGAGTAACTACCCGTCAAGGGTTTCAGTTACACGGGATTTTGAAAAAAAATCTCAAAGCGGCGATCGCTGGTATGGTCAAAAGTATGGGTTCGACTTTATCCGCTTGCGGTGATGTCAATCGTAACGTTATGGCTTGCCCAGCACCATTCAAAAATCGCCCAGAATATCAGTATGCCTGGGAATATGCTAAGAATATCTCTGACTTGCTCAAACCGCAAACCGGCGCTTATTACGATATTTGGCTGGATGGAGAAAAAATAATTAGTGCCGAAGAAAAGCCAGAAGTCAAGGCAGCACGACAAAATAATAGTAAGTCGATTGTTGAAGATAGCTTAGAACCAATTTACGGTAATCTCTACATGCCGCGCAAATTCAAAGTTTGCGTGACGGTTCCGGGAGATAATTCGATTGATTTGTATAGCCAAGACCTTACCTTGGTGGTAATAACCGATGATAAGGGTGAATTAGAAGGCTTTAACGTCTTTGCTGGTGGGGGTTTAGGAAGGACGCACAACAAAGAAGAAACCTTCGCACGCATGGCTGACCCGATTTGCTATGTAACGAAAGATGACGTTTACGAGATAGTTAAAGCGGTTGTTGCGACTCAAAGAGATTATGGCGATCGCACTGACCGGCGTCACGCTAGACTAAAATATCTCATCCACGATTGGGGGGTTGAAAAATTCAAGTCAAAGGTTGCAGAATACTTTGGTAAGTCACTCACACCCTTCAAAGAACTTCCAGAATGGAAATATCAAGACTTCCTGGGCTGGCACGAACAAGGCGATGGTAAGCTGTTTTTAGGCATTTCCATCGAAAATGGTCGCATCAAAGATGAAGGTTCTCTGCAACTCAAAACCGGACTGCGGGAAGTTGTTCAACAATTAAACTTGCCCATCCGCTTGACACCGCATCACAACGCAATTCTCTTCGATATTGAACCTGAGAAAAAACAAGTTATTGAAGAGATTCTAGAGCGTCATGGTGTCGTCACAGACCCTGGTAAAATAGATTCTTTGGTGCGTTATGCGATGGCTTGTCCGGCGATGCCGACTTGCGGCTTGGCAATCACCGAATCAGAACGAGCAATACCAGGTATTTTAGAAAGAATTCGCTCGTCATTAGATAAAGTGGGTTTACAAAACGAACATTTTGTGGTAAGAATGACAGGCTGCCCGAACGGTTGCGCTCGTCCTTATATGGCAGAATTGGGTTTTGTCGGTAGCGCACCGGAAGCTTACCAAGTATGGTTAGGGGGTTCACCAGATCAAACTCGGTTGGCGTTACCTTATATGGAAAGGCTGCACCACAACGACATAGAAACGCAGCTAGAGCCGATTTTTGTGTTCTTCAAGCAGTCGCGCAAATCTGGGGAAAGCTTTGGTGATTTTTGCGATCGCGTTGGGTTTGATGCGCTTCGGGAATTTGCCGCTAATTACGAATCTGAAGTTGTTGGGGAGCCAGAAATTACAGATGATAGCGATGGTTTGGTGGAAACGATGGCAGATTCTACAACTGGTGCGGTGGTAGAAGAAAGTGGAGGGAAAGAGGTAGCGATCGCTAATACTACCATTGCCAGCAGTAAAAGTCGGCATCGAGTCAGCATTCAAGATGATATGTACGTCAAGCTGAAAGCAGCTGCTACCAGTCAAGGTAAACCGATGAGTGAGTTGGTGAACAAAGCGCTAGAAGCTTACTTTGAGAATCAAGCGTAAGCCAGATCGCGCTTTATTTTCCCCTCTTTGTTTGCAGAGAGGGGGCTATTTACTTTTGTGTTTTTAAACGCACCAGGTAGCTGAGGTAAGCGCAGAGTAACGCAGAGTGTTTGTTAGAAATGATGAAAGTTGCTGTAAATAATTTTTTCCTCACGCAAAGACGCAGAGTCGCAAAGAAGAAAAGAAAGAATTAGATGGGAACTAATTTTCATCCACTTTTACAAAATCACCGTTAACGACTTTAACCAGGACTGGTTCTTGTGGACGCTCACCTTCTATAAACTTTAGTCCATCTCCGGAACTTTCATCAGGCAAAAGGTCAATAGATGGGAGTTTTTCAAGTACACTTTTTCGAGAGGGATTGTCGGACAAAGACATAGCTTTAATAAAAGCCCAAGTTGCATCATAACTAGTAGCCATTCGCCAGCTAAATTTTTTCAATTGCCATCTGTCCCTAGCTTCTCTTATAAATCTAGGTTGTTGTGAATTGGATGATTCGTTAAACCAGGGAATTGCCAAAATTAAGCCTTCAAAAGCCTTTTCAGGTTCTTCATAAATCTGTGAAGCATACAAAGAATCTCCTCCCAGCATTTGTAGCTTTCTAGGCAAGTTGGAAAGTTGTTGTGCGCGAGCAATATCAATTACTTTGTAAGTTAGTTCCGTATTTGAAAAAAAGATAGCTGCATCAGCTTTATCCTGAATTGCACTACGTAACACTTCAAGAGATGCATCCAGTTTCGGATCTGCCAAATTTTTAGCTCGTACAACTATTCCACCTTTGTTTTTAAAGGATGTTTCAAAGGCTTGCATTAGGCTTTCACTATAAATATTTTTATAGCTATAGTAAATAACTACTCGCTTAATGTTCTTCTTTATGGCGTAATCAGCTAATTTTTCACCACTAGCTTGATCGGAAGTGACTGTTCTAAAAAAAACTCTATTTGCTTTATCTTTTGTACGATTTAAACCAGTACTGGTGCTAGTAGGGGATATGATTGCCAAACTAGCTTTTTCATACTTATAAAGTGCAGCTTTAGTTACTGGACTATCATTGTGCCCAATTACTCCAATAACATTTGGATCTTTTACCAATTCTTGGGCGACTTTTTGCGCTTGGATTTGGTTATTACTGTCATTGGCGATTACAATATTCAATAATCTACCTTTTAATCCCCCCTTTTTGTTAAAATTAGCCTGCGCTTGTGCGACTCCCTTCAAAATACCTATAGAAGATTCTCTGCGACCATTTATAGATAAAGCAACTGCCAAAGTCAGATAATTACCTTGTTTATGCGCTAGTGCATTATTATAGTAAATTTCTAATTCTGGATTATTGTGATCAATATTTTTAACTCTTGCAAATTGCTTAATAGCTTCTGGGTAATTCTTATTTTTAAAAGCTACAATAGCAGCTTGTGAACTAGAATTTCCATCGCCTAGACCAAAAGTCTTCTCTCCTTGGCTAAATAGTTCTGGCTCTAAGAAGTATGGAGGAGTTACATCTTGCACTATTTGCACTATTTGACCAGTAATTTTTTGCCAGTTATGCCATACGAAGAAGCCAGATCCTAAGATTAACAAACTTGCAGGTATTCCCCAGAGAAAACGCCAACGATAGTTTTTTATTGCTAATTCTTGGCTGGCATTGATAAATTGATAATCTTCAATTGTCAGATTTTTGCCAGTACACCACTTCATTGCTGTTCGTAGTTTTTGCCCCTGCAACAGCCAAGATTTATTTTTATCAGAAGAAAGCCATCCTAGTAATTCTTCTTCGTAAGGTCGTTTATCTGCTAATAATTCACTAACCCATTGTGAATCAAACACAAATTCATAAATGCGGTTATAAATTTTGAATTTTCGGTTATTTTCTAATACCAATCCAGACAAAAGTAATTCACTTTGTTCGGGACTGTCGTCAACTGGTAATTCTTGCTGTTGCCTAATTTTTTGGTATAGTTTAAGTAACTTAATAGTTGGCTCTTTACTGTTAAGAATTCTATCGCGAATAGTCCTTAAATGCTGTGGATTATCTTGCTCTTCCCAATTATTAATTATGCGCGATGTAACTAATTGCTCAACCCATTTACGTATCAGTCTTTTGTCAACAGGAATAATTTGTTCATCATTAACAATTATTTGGCATATTTTTTGAGTGAGAAAAGGTTGACCATCAGTCCAATTAAGTACCTCTTGAATAATTACTTCAGCAATTTTATAATCAGTTACTTTACTTTTTAGACCTTGAGCTAGAGTTCGAGCTTCAGCAAATGAAAAACCTTTTAGTTGAATTGCTTCACCAATATTAAAAGGTGTCCGCTGATTATCTTGAATTAATTGGGAAGGTGTAGCTACTCCCAATAAACAAAAGGTAATTCGTTTAAAGTTAGGATTAATAGCTCGTTGATTATAACAATATCTAATGAAAGCAAAAAAATCATTGGTCGGAAAATCTAAACTGAGAACAGTATCGATTTCGTCAATAAAAATAATAATATTTTGATAAACTTCTGGTAGTAATATCTTTTCCAAAAACTCACTAAAGCGTTTCACATGTGCTAAATATCTGCTCTCATGCAACCAAGTTTCTAATCGCTGAGTTGGTAATTCAAATTTATCTGCTAAATCTTGAATAAAAGTATAATACCATTGCTCTTGGGTAACTCCTCTAGCGCCAAAACTATCCAAGCTAATTAAAACACAGCGAAATCCTTCATTTGCTAATTTTTTACTAACTCGTACTTGCAAGCTAGACTTACCCATTTGCCGGGAGTTGAATACGTAGCAAAACTTCCCGACTTTTAGCCCTTCATAAAGATTTATGTCGGCTTGTCGCTCAATATAACTCGGATCGTCAGGTTTTAAAGTCCCTCCTACTTGATAGTATTGCTGTGGTTTACTCATTATTTTTTCTTTGGTAGTTAAAGGCGATCGCAGAAAAATTGACGATATAATTTGCAACGTGGCTTGACAAAGTTACCTTCTAGCTTCACCAGTCCCAAACGATGCAACGACCTAGCAATTGTTGGAGGTAATTGAACTGGTTTTTTTGCCGTAATAACCTGACGAAATGCCGTTTTTAAGTCGGGATTATTTTCAATTTTACTTAAGTGTTCGAGCAGATGACCTGTGAATGGTCCTTCTATAGTAGAAGCAACTTTCAACAGCTTTTCAAGGGGAATTTCATTCAGTGTCAGGTAATCGCAAGCCTTTCGCAGCAATAAAGGATGTCCTCCTAATAAATCCATGAGTTGCTTCACCTGATTTGCTGTTAAATCCAGGTGATGCAACTTGAGCAAACGCTGCACTTGCTCAATATTAAATTCTGGTAATTCAATTACTAATCCCACATTAGCCAGGGGTGAGCTATTAATATTTAAAGAAGCATAAACTTCGGTGGAATGGACGATTATTAAGCGGAGTTTTTGCCAAATTTCGCTAACTTTATCGCCGCGTATTGCTTTGTCGTGCCAATCTCGCAGCATATTACAAAAGTTGTTAGCAATTGCTGACTGTTCAAAAACCAAATCTAGATAATTTAGGGCTAATACTACAGGACTAGATGTCAACAAGTATTTTTGAAAGTACATCGTGCAGTTGAAGATGCACGAGAGTTTATCGTCCCAATGTTGATTTAAATTATTTGGTAACTCTAACTCGTCACCTACAGCCACACATAGCGATCGCAAGAATGTTTCTTCATCGCTGAAAATCCCACCAACTAATCCTTTAAAGCTTAAAGTTACTGTTTTATAACTATTTCCTCTCGCATAAGCTACTATCCGATTCATCAACCACGTTTTGCCCATATTCTCAGGTGCTTTGATGCGAATCAGAGAACCGGGCTGTTTAATTTCTTCATAACAACGCTTTTCAATCGCAGGACGTTCTAGATAAAACATCGCAGGCGTTGCGTCAGCTTGTCGGAGACATCGCTCTTGTTTTTTCCGCAAAACTGGAGTTGACTCTTCGGGAATTCCTTGCAGTTGAATTTCCACACAGCCAAACTCATAAGCTTCTTCGATTGTGCGATTTGCCCCCAGCGCTTTGTAGAAACCAACTGCAAAAGCGATCGCTGCTTCATCGCCAATCGCTCTTTTCATGCCAATCACAAAAGGTATATGCTGAACAATAGCCTCTGCCTGAATATCTGAATAACAAGCATTCAACACCACACAATTAACATGATCTGCGACTAATTTAAACAACGCAGCTAAAGCCTCTGGGGTGACTGGTTGTGTGTTACCGAACTCATCTTCAAAGCGAAGTTCTCCATTGCTTCTGCCATGCCCAGAAAAATGCACAATATTTGGCTGAAAATCATGTATGGCTTGGCTTATATCTTTCGGACGTGCAGAACGTCGCTCTTCTAGCACAAATATTTGTTGCGGGTTCGCTAGTCGTAGCCTTTCTTTGATATCTTCCAACTCACGCCCTAAACGAAGCCTAACACTATCAGTAGGTTCAGCAGTCAAAAACAGAATTCTAATCTGGCTATCGTTGCTCATCCAGAATCGTTCCTCAAGCTTAATTATGTACTATCGTTTATGACTAAGTATGATTGTTGTTAAATTTGCCTTAACACACTTACAAAAAATTACTTAAGTATTTTCTTTAATTTTAATGTTTTTATAAAGAGATATAAAAATACTTCATCTCCACCAAAACTCATTCCGGACACAAATCATTCATACCTTCAACCGTGCGTAAAATCACATAGCTCAACTGCAAAAAATTGCGATACTTTCTCTGCGAGACGCATTGCGCGTTCGGTAACTCACATCTTGCACCAAAGTATTCATACTGATTTTTTACGTTTTTAATAAACATATATTTTTCTCAACAACCCGAAAAATAGGTATTCCTAGCCTGCGTAGGCAGGCTTTGTTCGTATAGCCTCACCCTTCTAGGGTGTAGGTGCAAGATATCAGGTAAGCTTCTCTTCTCCTTCAAAGACGCTGCGCGAACGCTAACGCACTTTCTGCACTTCAACAAAATCATGCAGTTAGACCCGTCTATACAAAGGACGTGGACATCAACCCCAACCACCATGCTTGCTTCAACGTCCGTCGCAACGCACATGAAATCTTGTTGGCGATCGCTCTTACTGTATTTTTCGATTAATATCGACCTAACCGCAGCCGTATGTTGGTAGCGTAACTTCGACCAATCAAGAGTTGAAGCATCGCAAATATGATTAGTTAATAAGCGGGCGATCGCATTCCTATACGATAAAAAATTTATAAGTACCCGCAACAGCTTTATGCTTTGGAGGATTTTTCATTCATGTTTAGCTGTTATTCAAATCAATGGAGGCGGTATAAATATTTAATTACCAACTGCTTGAGCGAGATATTGTGATTTAGTAAAAGCGCCAAATCAAAAGTTAAACAAATATTCTTAACGCCAGTTATAGGTGCGTCAGTTTATAAAAATGGTTCATGTTAATTTTTTTTATTAAGAGTAATATAAATACTCAATGTATAGGGTATGCTATTCGACAATAATTCTAATTTGGTGAACTTCTCCAAATGAGTAATACATCAGCGGTGCAAAGAGTCAAGAGCAATACCCTACTTGGTAAAGCTAATTTAAGAGTTACGAAGAAACAGATTTTACTCAGTACTCTTGTTGTGTTTCTTGGCTTGATAAGTGTGGGGGCTTTCCGGTTTACTTCCAGGTATAATTTTGACAATAAAATGTCGGTAAAACTACAAGAACTATCTAATACCGAATATCCCGAAAATCCCGCTCCATTAGCCAAAACTTTCCAAAGATATTCTAGCAGAAAATTAACAGTTGTCAAAAGGGATAATACTCACTTTGATTTTGTACTGGAGCCGACTAACAAAAAAACAGCAAAGATAGTTGTAAAAAATGTTGATTTGACACTCTTAGTACCGAAAGCACCTGAATGGGTTAAAAAAGATAAAGGTTTAGAAGTAATCGCCTTAACAGACAGAGAGTGGAACAGACAACAGATTAGTTTTCCTGCTAATTCAAAACATATAGAAATTAGCGGAGGAGATGGTTTTGAAAAGCAAAATATCACTGAGATTGCTTTAGCTAATAACTGCTTAAATGCTGGATATTGGGAAATTTTGCTTTTTACTAAAGAGGATAGTAATAAATCCCTTTACTATCAAAGCTGGTTTACCTTCCCGATGGGACTCTACAAAAATGTCTTTGAAAATATCAATAAGATGTCTTATTGGAAGCATTGGTGGAGATTAGAACATTGGCAAGATCCGAAAGGCACACTAGTAAGAACTGATTTGCTCAGAAAAGTAATTGACCAAAAAGAAGTTGCTACTAAGTTTCTGCCCGATGAAAGAATAATTGTATCAGGAGAGCAAGGAAGAAAAGTTAGAACTACACTTGCGACAAATCTGACAACTTGGAGAGATTTTTACAACAATGAAAATGAAATAAAATTTGCAACTTTCCGTCCCCCAGGATTTTACGATTCTAAGAAACCTTGGGGAAATGAATACTGGAGAATAGGCAAATTTAAAAAAGCGATTTTGAGGAACATTAAGCCTGTAGGTGTTGAGCAGAATTTACAGGAAATTGAGTTGTTATTCAGCGATACAAAGACTGGTGAAACAAATAAATTATTCATCAGCGGTGTCAATTTAAAGCAACTTCCAAAGTTGGCAGTAACAGACTATTCCAAGGGTTTGTATATGCCTTTGGGAATTGGAATACCTCCTTTTTATCAAAGCTACGAAGAATTAGAAAAGAATCATCCAGATAAAAGCCCCTACTTCAGTCTTTTGCTAGATTCAAAAGATAAGTGGATAGATCATCACCACTTAGCACTTGATGGGTCAGCTATCCACCTTGATAAAGATAACCCCAATCTCCTGCATATTTACTTGCTGTCCTACGAAAGGAATACTTTAATAGCTCATTTCGCAATCAATTTGCAATGAATTAAGAGTCATCTGGGGACTATTTCGTAGGGCGTTTATCAAGAAAAACAAAGACAGAAAAGGCAGAAAAATTTGAGATTAGCATCTGAAACTAATCATCAAATTCCAAGAAAGTAAAACTTGAAAAAGCCGGATAACAGAGAAATTTTCACATTTTCCTTTGTTATCCGGCTTTTTGTTAACCAACTTTAGTAGGAATGAGCGCACGCGCTAAAGTATTGTAGGGGCAATTCATGAATTGCCCCTACGTAAATTCAATTGGTGACGACGATTTTTTGCGTAAGTCCTATTTAGATGACTTTCATTGCCTAAGATATTTTTGGACAATATATAGCAATTCTTGCGGCTGTGGAGGCTTGCCTAAAAACTCAGTTGCACCAACTAGCCTAGCATGGGCGCGATCAATTGGCGTATTTTGACCTGTCAGGATAATAATCGGCGTGTCCTTAAAAACGGGAGTGTCTCGCAAAAATTTACAGATACTATAGCCATCAGCATTTGGCAGAAGCAGGTCTAATAAAATTAAATCAGGTTTGTGTTCGATGAGTTGGGAGAACCCTCGCATCGGCTCTGGAATACTCAACATTTTATACCCGGCTGGTATCAAGATTTTTTTTAAAGTGTGAGCCAACACGGGACTATCATCAATACAGGCGATTAAAGCTTGTTTCTGGTCAAATTTGGGACGCTGGATTTTGAATTGGGGGAGTGTTGGTGCAACTGTCTGTTTGACAGTCGGTACTTGTAAATCTGGAATGTTTTGGAATTCCAGCATACCCTTCTCAACCCAAGGAATTAAGGACAGAGTTACCTCTGTCACCGATTTTTCTTGTTCTAAAGCAATATCCCATAAAGTGAACTGACTGTTGAGGTACTTCTGGAAAATTGGCAGCGCTTGAGGGTCTACTCCTGGCTTCAAAACTAAAGCAAGGGTCGGGCTGAAGTCACCTAAACCAGCAGCTTGCCATCTTTGCTGCATGTTCGTTGCTTTGTTAACAACTGACAGAATTTCCCAGGAAGATAAGGGTATGACCGCCATAGAGAGATGCCATATATGTTTTTGGCTGGGTTTCCAGTCGATCCTCAAGTCTGCGTAGCTATTTAGCTCAAAAAAACATTCTTGGACAATATTACGAATCACTAACTTAGCTTGGATAGCGCTCAGTTGCCTTTGACTGATGCCTTGAGCGAGAATCTGACATTCCCAAGGCAGGTCTTTCGACAACTTAGAGGAGTTAACACCCCAATTCCAGTTAGGGCAATGCTGCTTTAAGGCTCTGTCCCAACGCCTTACAGGATGCACCTCACTTGTGGCGTAGAGCAATTTCCCACAGGTAAGATAAAGATTCCAAACGACTGTATGGTTGCTTAGAATTAGCACTCCATCACTATCATCTTTACTCAGGTTGTCTAATTCTTTAGTCAGCCTTGTTAGTGTCATTTCTAATAAATTAATAAATTACCGCCTTTATCAATAAAGAAAAATACTCACTCTAATTTGGTATTTATGCATGTCAAACTTAGAGCTTAAGAAAATAACAGCTATTTGGCTCATAGACTGCTCCAAACTAAGTGAATATACTCCAAATAATTATGCCGTAGGTTAGACCATAGTTAACTAAATCAAAGTCTAAAAGTTCGCAGTTAATGAAATTTAACAGTTAATTTCAAAAAACTTAACTCCGATTATTTAAAGTTAGGAAAAGCGGTATTATAATTACAACGAATCAAATTACCTCATCAACGATTAAACCACCGTTAAGGAACATTTTTCGCAAATCCAGAATGCTCATTATTTTTTCATGATAAAGAACTGTCCCTTGAAGGTATTCATCATTAACTGAATGGATACCAGTCGGCACTGTTCTTATCTCGCGTGGGTTCAGGGAGAACATCACATCGCAAACTTCTTCTACCATTAAACCAGCAACTATACCCTCAACCTCCACAACCATTGCCTTAGAATTATTAGCTATACCCATCAACGGTAAATTCAACAATCCGCAAATATCAACTAAGGTGAGAATCTCACCTCGCAAATTCATGTTACCGATGATATGCGTTTTCACACAGGGAATAGGAGTTACTTGGCGGATATCGGTAAATTCTCGTACCATTTCTAAATCAATGCCAAAAACATTACCATTTAAAGTAAATACTGCTAAGGTGATAAAAGTCTTTAAATCCTGACTTTCTGGTGGAAGTCTTAGATTATCAGCTCGTTTTGGAAAAGTTGTTGTTTCTTCCAAAGTTGCATTTGAGCAAAAGACAGGCTGTTGGTTCAGTAATAATTCAGAGTTATTGGCTGGAAATTTGTCTGCATTATAGTTAGAAATAATTTTTGGTTCTAATAAGTTTTTCCAAGACGAAATCTGTTGTATCTCTACATAGTTAAACCAATTCTCTGGATTGGTTAATATGAAAATATTTCCGGAAATACTGGCAACACCAGGAATAATTTTTCTTTGTTCAACTAACGCAAATTCTTGCTCATAATCAAGCACGGTGGGAATTTGCTCAGGAGATATATTTATGACTTCATAGATTTGATTAACAATGATACCCAGTCGGAATTCTTGCCATTTTAAAACCACTAGACTATCTGTAAAACGATAGTTTAGTGATTGATAGCTTAAGCTGAAATTAAAATCCATGACTGGCACAATATTCTCCCGGAGATTAACAAGCCCAACGATTTTATATGGGTTTTCTGGGATGGGTGTTAACTCTGGTAGAGAAAAAAGTTCTTCGACGTAAACTAGGCTGATGCCGTAAAAATAGTTATTTAAGCTAAAGGTGAGATAGGAATGTTCTTTCATTTTGTTTATCAAACGCTTTTTTTAATATAAACTAGTGATTCGGGAAATAATTTTGTCTCAAAATGGCTTAAATCCTGACCACAAAGTTCTGTATGACCTGCGATCAGATATCCTGATGGTTTGAGGATATGGTGAAATTTATCTAATACTTTTGCAATGGCTGATGCTTCAAAGTAAATGAAAACATTACGGCAAATAATTAAATCAATATCTCTCATTTCATTGTGTTCAGGGAAAGAATCTTTGACTAAATTTAAATATTTAAATTTTACCATTTGCTTAATTTGCATATCAAGGTAATATTGATTGTTAAGGTGCAAAAAATATCGCTGCATTATTTCTGGATCAATACTCCTCAACGACCAAGGTGTGTAAATTCCTTGTTTCGCTTTTTTTAATGCTTCTTGATTGATATCTACACCCAAAATCATCAAGTTCCATTGCTCTGGATAGGGAATAAGTTCTTTAAGGACAATAGCCAGAGATAATGGTTCTTCTCCAGTTGAGCATCCTGCACTACAAATGCGGAGAGTTTTATTATTTTGTTGACGTTGAATTAATTCTGGAAGAATGCGATCGCGTAAAAGATTAAACTGCTCTTTATCTCGAAAAAAGTAACTTTCCAGATTAGTCAGCAGTAAAACAAGTCTTTGCCATTCTTGATAGCTTTGTATCGAACTGAATTCTAAAAGTTGATAGTAGTCTTCTGGAAATAATATATTGAGAGCTCTCATCCGGAAAAATATTTTTTCGCTTAAATCTGCTTGGTCTCGCTCTCTAATCTCTAATCCGGTATGCTGGGCAATTAACTTAATAAAAGCTTCTGTTAACTCTACACTGAAAAATTCTGCCTTTGACATATCCTCTCCACATCTCAAGAAGTCTGTTGCAACAGAGCGAGTAGCCTTGGTGCGATCGCCTCAATTGGTAAAATCTGTTTTGCCGCTCCTAAGTTGATTGCTTCTTTAGGCATTCCAAACACCACAGAAGTGGCTTCATCTTGCGCGATAGTAAAGCCCCCAGCTTGAGCGATCGCCTGCATTCCATCCGCTCCATCTCTACCCATACCAGTTAACAATATTCCCACTGTTGCGTTGCCATAAAACTTGGCTACAGACTCAAATGAAACTGTTACAGAAGGGCGATGTCCTGCGACTGGTGGTGAATCAGAGCAAATAAATCGACCCCAAGCATCCAATTTTAAATGCAGCTGTTCAGCTGGGAAATAAATCTTCCCTGGTTTTGGCGTATCCCCAAGTTGAGCAATTTGAATTGTCAATCGGCAACTACTTGCTAACCAATCGATTAATCCCTGTAAAAAACCGAAACAAATGTGTTGCACGCAAATTACTGGCACAGGAAAATCTGCTGGTAACTGAGTGAAAAGTTCTTTCAAAGCTTGGGGA
This sequence comes from Tolypothrix sp. VBCCA 56010, assembly GCF_050875635.1. NCBI lineage: Bacteria > Bacillati > Cyanobacteriota > Cyanophyceae > Nostocales > Tolypothrichaceae > Tolypothrix > Tolypothrix sp. VBCCA 56010. The sequence continues at coordinate 69,604 of NZ_JBPAOH010000001.1, read as the reverse complement.
CCACCTGTAGATGCACCAATAACTACTATTTTTGGTTTTATGTAGGACTTATAAAGGAAATCAGAAAAATTGTCAGCCTCTAAATTATTTACTTGAGAGCGGGACTTTCGCTTTTTTCTAAATACCCTTACCCCAGACAAAATTTTAATCTTATTAATCAACTCCTGCTTAAACAACTCATTATTTGTTGCCAGTCCTGCGGTTGGCTTAGGAAAAATCTCCACCGCTCCTGCTTCTAAAAGCTCAAAAACATGTTTAGCATCGTCTTCCTGCACCGAAACACTAATTACTAAAATCGGTCGAGGATAAAGTGCCATGACTTGAAATGTAAATTCCAAACCATCCATCTGAGGCATATGAAGGTCTGTACAAATGACATCTGGCTCAACTTTGGGAATCAGTGTCAAACCTTCTAAGCCATTGCGAGCTTCTCCCACTACTTCAATTTCCGGTGATGAGTCCAGAATTCTTTTCAAAATTACTAGAGCAATCCGTGAATCTTCAACTAACAGAACTCGAATAGGCATTAGTAGTGGTTAAAAGTTAGTGGTTAGGAGTTAGGAGTTAGGAGTTAGGAGTTAGGAGTTGTAGAGACGCGAAATTTCGCGTCTCTACGAGGAGCAAAGTGAAATACACGTAGGGTGTGTTATGCCGTAGGCTAACGCACCAAAACATAAAGGGTGGTGCGTTACGGAAGCCGTAACACACCTTACAGTACTTAAATTTTTTCATAAATCAAACCGGATTCCTATATCAACCATCAACTATCAAGTATCAACTAACAACAATTAAACAAGTCTTCCTAATATTTCTAATAAAACATCTTGATTAAAATTACTTTTTATGATATATGCATTAGCTCCCGCTTCAGATCCTTTTCTAATGTCCTCATCGGAAGCAAGCGTTGTTACTAGAATTATCGGCAATGCTTTATATTCTTCATGCTGACGAATTTTGGTAGTGAGTGACAAGCCATCTAAATTGGGCATTTCCACGTCAGATATGACTGCATCAAAGTCACGGGTTTTTAGTTTGTTATAACCATCTAATCCATCCACGGCGATCGCCACTTCATATCCAGCTTTTTCCAAAAGCCGTTTTTCTTGGGTGCGAACGGGGATAGAATCTTCTACTAATAGAATGACACGCTTCCTGAGAATTGTTTTCCTTGGTTTGATAGAGACTACAGATGTGTTTTGCTGTTGCAATGATTTGAGTAAATCTGGGGGGTTAAGAATCATGCAAACTTCCCCTGAGCCGAGAATTGTTGCTCCCATGACATTACGCACCCGCTTCAATAACTGACTCTGAGGTTTGATTACTATCTCTTGAGTATGCTTGATGCGATCGACAAACAAGCCGAATTGTTCTTCTCCCACCTTCAGCAGGACACAAGAACGCAGATGGCTATTTTGTTGTTCTTTTGCGACGTAGGGATAAGCAGGATTTGAGAGTTCCAGCAAATCAGCTAGATTTGCAACAGAAATAGCTTGACCGTCCAAGTCAATAGTTGCTCGATCTTCAGTAATATAAATCTGCTCTTGAGAGATAAGTAAAGTCTTTTGCACAAACTCAATTGGTAGAGCATGGACAATACCTTCAACTTCTAACAGTACTACATTGGTGATTCCCAAGGTTGTGTTTAGCTGGATGCGGAAGGTGCATCCTTGTCCGGGGGTTGATTCTATCTGGATATTACCTTGCAGCCGTTCGACGTTGGTGCGTACTACATCCAACCCGATACCTCTGCCAGAAATTTCTGTAATAAAAGTCCGGGTTGAGAAGCCAGAAGCCAAAATTAGGGGATAAATCTGGCTTGGAGTCATAATTGCCAATTCTTCTGGGCTGTAGAGTCCACGCTTGACAGCGGTTTGTTTTATCTTTTCGATGTCTAGCCCTCGCCCATCGTCTGCCAGTTCAATTACGATATTAGTGGGGGTTCGGTAGCCCCGAAGCCAAATAGTAGCGACGGGAGGTTTGCCGAGTTTTTCTCGTTCTGCGGGAGTCTCGATGCCATGATCGATCGCGTTGCGAACCATGTGCATCAAGGAATCTTTGATTTCTTCAAGGATGCGTTTGTCAGCGGTTGTTTCTCCTCCTTCAATAATTAATTCCACTTCTTTTGATTGTTGTCTGGCTAAATCCCTGACTATGCGAGGAAGCAATTGAAACAGGATGGATAGGGGTTGAAGCCGTAGGGTGTAAATTTTTTCCCTTAATTCTTCAACGATAATGTCTAGTTTAGTGGTGTTTTCCTGAGTTGAAGTTCTCAAAGAGTTGATTGTTTTTTCTAGGCGTTCTGCATAGGGATTAGTATTTAAGGATGAAGAATCAAGATATTTTTCTTGACTAGAAACAGCTTTCCACTTTTCCCACATGCTTGCCATTGCCTCAATTTCAGCGGCAGTGTGGGCTATGGCGGTTTTGGTAAGTGTTAGTTCTTCAGCCTGTGACATTAAAGCATCAAAATGGCGAGTTTGAACGCGAATCGTGTCGATGTGGTAGGGTTGACCAATTTCAGCCTTGTCAACCTGAGTTGCTGTGACAGGAATTTCTGTAGGAAGTGGTAGGGACTTGTGAATAGTTGGTGCTGAAACTGCTTGCATCAACTGGTCAAGTATTTCGGATGTATCAATTCCACTCGGTTGACCAGTAACGGCTTCGTATACTAAAAGACCGATCGCATCTAGTCCTTGATAAAGGCGATCGCTCACATCTGGGCTGAAAATAATCTCGCTTGCTTTGAGACTTAAAAGAATCTCTTCAATTTGATGGGTGAGGGTAATTACATTTTCTACCCCAACACTTCTGGAGTCTCCTTTAAGGCTGTGAGCTTCCCGCAACAGCTCTTCCAAGATAGCTTCGTCTGATGGGTGCTTTTGTAGATATTGCAAACCATCTGCCAGTTTCTGCAAATATTCTTCGCTAGCAATTTGATAAATATCTCGCAGTTCTTCATCTTCTATAAAAGTTGGTGCAAGTTGGCTAGCATTGCTGTTGATTTCTGCTACCGATACTTCGAGGGCTTGTACCTGTTGTTCTGGTTCAACTGCATCTGAAGAAGGCTGTGGCTGTTGTGACTCCAAAACCGGTTGCATCAAATCAAGTATTTGTTCGGTATCAACCCCACTCGATTCACCGGTTACAGCTTCATATATCAATAGACCGATCGCATCTAGTCCTCGATAAAGGCGATCGCATACATTTGAGGTGAAAATAATCTCCCTTGCTTTGATGCTTAAGATAATCTTTTCAACTTGATGGGTGAGGGTGACTACACTTTCTACCCCGACGCTTCGGGAATCTCCTTTAAGGCTGTGGACTTCCCGTCGCAACATTTCCAGGGTAGCTTCGTCCTGTGGATGCTTTTGTAGATATTGCAAACCATCTGCCAGTTTGTCTAAATGTTCTTCGCTAGCAACTTGATAAATATCCCGCAGTTCTTCATCTTCTATAAAGATTAATCCGGGTTGGGGAGCATTGCGGTTAATTTGTGCTATAGGGGCGGTTGTGGTAAATTGATTGCCTTGCTCAAGTAGTATTTGCGGGTCTTGTTCATTTTCTGGAGCGAGTTCAACTAAAGGCAGCGTCGTCGGCAGATTCCCCAGACCAGTTGCAACAAAAGGAACTTCCGTGCCGGTGTCGTGTTGTTTTGACTTTAAAAATACTTGCATCAACTTATCAAGTATCTGTTCCGTGTCAACTCCAGTCGATTCACCAGTAACGGCTTCGTGTACCAAAAGACCAATTGCATCTAATGCTTGAGTCAGGCGATCGCTCACATCTGGGGTGAAAATAATCTCGCTTGCTTTAATGCTTAAAAGAATCTCTTCAACTTGATGGGTGAGGATAACTACATTTTCTACCCCGACAATTCTCGAGTCTCCTTTGAGGCTGTGAGCTTCTCGCCGCAACCGTTCCAAGGTAACTTTGTCTAATGGGTGCTGTGTTAAGTGCAGCAAACCTGCTTCCAGTTTCTGCAAACATTCTTCGCCAGAAATTTTATACAGATTCCGGAGTTCTTCGTCTTCTATCATTTTTCGGTAATGCTACAGAAATAAGGCAGTATATATTTCTAGAATCCATTTTCCTGCTAAATCAAATTATTAAAATAATTTTGGGCAGGGCAGAAATAACGAAGGATACTACACCATCTGCTTGAGAGTCCGAGCAGCTTTGTTAAGTTGCTCGGTGCCCGATCTGGTTTGACTGATGCCAGTGGCGGTTTCTTTTGCCCCTTTGTTGATGGCGTTCATCGCTTCGACGACTTGTTGAATGGCATCTAATTGCTGCTTCAGATTCAGCGATATTTGTTGATTGTTGAAAACCATGTGGTTGACGGCTTTCGCTACCCCTGCGAAGGCTTGATCTGTATTTTGAGCGATTTGCACCCCCGTTTTTACTGTCTTTGTGCCTTCCTCTGTCACCATTACTGTGGAATTAATCGCTTTTTGGATATTAGAAACCAGGAGATTAATTTTTTCGGCAGATTTTTGACTTTGGTCAGACAATCTGCGAATCTCATTCGCAACTACGGCAAAGCCTTTACCATATTCTCCAGCGCGGACAGCTTCAACTGATGAATTAAGTGCCAACATATTAGTTTGGTTTGCCAAGTCAGAAACAATCTGGGAAATGCTGCCAATTTGACTGGCTTGCTCGGAAAGATTCACAATCTGTTCGGCGATCGCTCCCACTTTATTTTCCAAGGTGAACATCCCTTTGAGGGTTTCTCCCACTGCTTGGGTGCCATTCTCCGCCAGCGCTAGAGCTTGCTGTGCGGCGACTGCGGCAGCTTTGGCTTGTTCAGATGACTGTCGGCAAGAAGCTTTGAGTTCATCCATAGTGGTGGTGGTTTCATTCACCGAAGCTGCTTGCTGATTAGCAACACGTTCTTGCTGTTCTATGGTAGAGAAAGTTTGCAAGCTAGAGGCGGATATTCCATTAACCAGTTGCTTAATCAGATTTACCAGTTGCCGTGCCCGATAAATTCCCAGTGGTAGCACCACAGCCAGAGAAACAAGAATAATTAGGATGGCGACGATTTTAAACGAGTTAATGGTAGCAAAAACGCTACTTTTTGGAACTTTATAGATAGCTACCAAGAATTCCGGCTGCTTTGGACTGGGATCAACTTTATGGTAGCTGAAGAGATAGTCTCCGTTGTCAATAAATCCCTGTTCGTTACTCAAGATTTGCTTGGCAACTTCTTGCGAATAATCTTTTTCTAATTTTTCATTATTGCGGAACTCAAACCCCCACTCCTTTTTCGGGTTGGGATGGGAGATGTAGTAGCCTTGTTGATTGACCAGAAAGTTCTCTTTGCCTTGATATTTATTTTTATCGTCAGCCTGTTGATTATCCTCTTTAAAAGCTTTTATAAATTGGTTGGCAAATACATTGGCGATCGCAATTCCTCTATTTTGACCCGCTGAGTCAAAAATTGGTGTAGCGTATCGAATCACTGGTTTAAAAGGTCGTTCGATTTGACCGCGTTCCTGGTTCAGATCCACGGGTGAAACATAGACACTGCCAACAGGCAACTTCATCGTATCGCTAAAATATCGTCTATCTGCTTTGTTTTGCAGCTCGGCTTTGGGGATAACTTTGATGTTAGTGCCATCAGAATCAACTCGCACCAATTCGTTGCCCTGTTCGTCTAAGTACCGCAACTGCATATAATGGGGCTTCTGCTCCATCATGGCACTAAAGGTGGTCTGCAACTGCTCAACCCAGGCATCGTAGGAGGATTTACCTTGTGGGTCTACTCCCCCACTGACTCTAGCTCTGATAATGCCTTGAATCGGGGGAGTTTTGCTCAAGAATAAAACATCATCACTAACACCATCTAAAAATGTATTGATATTTTTGGCTTCTTTGGCTGACTCAGCCTTTAGTTGCTGTTTAGCGACTTCCGATAAGGTGGTAGTGGAAGAAGAAATATTATACAATCCCACGATAGAGACGGGAATTATGGTGCTTAAAAGCAGCAAAAGCATGATTTGATTTTGAAGTCTGAGTTGATTCGGAAATTTTCGGAAAAATTGTTTAAGCATCAGTGGTAAGTTATAACTAGAGAATTCCTCAAGAAAATTTATCCCTCTTTAAAAGAAGGGATCGCAGGTGAGTAAATCACAAGTATTCAATATTTCCCTGCTGTACACATTCACTTTTTAAGTAAATATACGTTAAAAGTAAATATACATAAGGCAAGTCTTTGACCCAAAATCCCTACCATAAATATCTGGTAGGCATTGGTAAACTATCTAATTAGTAAAACCTAATTAGATACCTCAGGCAAAAAGCACCCTAAAAATCGTTTAGCCACCTTGAGAACACTGAGTAGAAGGCGGCGTTTGTGAGGCAAGCAAACACCAGACTTTTCCCGCCCAAGTGTTTAAGTAACTGTCAGCACCCGAAACTGTTTAGTAGACTTCGCAGATCATACCATCAATCTGAATGCAATTAAGCACCAGTGCAACGGGTTGTCTTGCAAAAACTTTTTGAGAAGATGAAAACCTTCGCAGGGGTTGCCGTAGGCATCGCTCTTTTTATGCCAATCACACAGATATATGCTGAACAATAGCCTCTGCCTGAATATCTGAATAACAAGCGTTTACATGGCTCAACTGCAAAGAATCGCGATCAAACTTTCGCAACTTCAACAAAATCAAATTCTGCTGACACCCCAACAGCAACATTACTTAAATCGTGTATTACGATTGCAAAAAGGCGATCGCTTCATCGCAATGGATGGTATGGGTAAATGGTGGTTAGCGCAGTTAGAAGGTGAAGAAGCGCAGATTTTAGAATTACTCTCAGTAGAAACCGAACTACCTGTATCCATTACCCTGATGGTAGCCTTGCCCAAAGGCAATGGATTTGATGAAGTCGTGCGTTGCTGTACGGAATTGGGTGTAGCTTGTATTGCTCCAGTAACGAGCGATCGCACTTTACTCAACCCCAGTCCCCAAAAACTCGAACGCTGGCGCCGAATTGCATCTGAAGCAGCCGAACAATCAGAGCGTTCTTTTGTCCCAACAATATTAGAACCTATTTCCTTTGACGCTGCTTTATCCTCATTTGCAACACACCAGAAATATATTTGTGAGGGACGCGGCAACTATCCACATTTAAAAAGTTGCCTGCACAACCAAGGAGAAATGTCAATAGTTATTGCCACCGGTCCAGAAGGGGGATGGACAGAAAAAGAAATTGACAACGCTATTAAAGCCGGATTTCAACCAGTTTCCCTTGGTCGTCGCATTCTTAGAGCAGTTACAGCCCCGATTGTCGCATTATCCCTAATTTCCGCAGCTTGTGAAGTATAGTAGTAAGCGCTGTCTCAAAATATATTTCGGCGACTGCCAAAATAGCAATTGCGTTGGCGTAGCCCGCCGCAGGCATCGCCAAAATAGCAATTGTTGTCTCAAAAGCTATTTTGGCAACTCCCGAAATAGCTTTTGGGTTCGCTGAAATAGCAATTGTAGTATCCGAAATAGCAATTGTAGTCTCAAAAGCTATTTTGGCGACTCCGGAAATAGCTTTTGGGTTCGCTGAAATAGCAATTGTAGTCTCAAAAGCTATTTTGGCGACTCGCTAAATGGCTTTTGCGATCGCACCCGACCAAATTTGACATAATTAATTTCTACTTTTCTCTAAGAAGATGGAACATGAATAGTAGATTGGGTTAAGAAACGCAACTCAACCTAGAATATCGGCGATCGCACTTTGTTTGAGTTAATGAATGTTGGGTTGACGTATGTTACCCAACCTACAAGATTAGGCGATCGCACTGCCACTGTTGAAATTGCGATCGCAAGTCTCAAGTGAAGGGTGCGATCGCTCCTTTATTTGTAACAAATAGAAAATTCACGAAGAAAGAAGGAAGAAGAAAGACCGAAGTTGTACCCACCTTTAAAAAAGTGGGATTGAAACAAGGACGCTGTTTTTTTTTTGTGCACTCCACCTCAAAAAACTTCTTTTTCTCGTACGGGCACAACGCCCGTTGTGCCCCTACTTTAAACTCAGAACTAAAGTTTAATAGAGCGCTTTTCCTTCTTCCTCCTTCCTCCTTACTTCTTCCTTCATTTGTAAAAAAAGTTCTCAGGGCATAAGCTGTATGAACGTCAAACAGCATTATTGAGAGCATGAGTATAGCGTTTCTCGGTTTAATGAGGTACACCCGTAGGGGCACGGCACTGCCGTGCCCCTACAACCCGCCATATAATTTTGTACCTCACCTGAGTGGGAATCGCTATAAAAAATACTCTAGATAATTTAACTGCGGAATAGCTAAAATTATTGATATCCAAGGATTTCAGCGATTAGTAGTATCTCTTGCAAGGATGACAATTCTTTAAAGTGGACAATAATTATTTAATGGATAGATTTTAAAATTAACGCCTAAAATCATGATTGATGAAGTTGCGATCGCCTTTGACTCTAAAGACTATCACACCGCTGCCAAATTACTCAAACAGCTATTAAAAGAATCTCCCGATAATCCTTGGGTGCAATTTTATGTAGGACGACTGCATGAAGTGTCCAAAAAGCGTCAAGATGCCGAAAAAGTTTATCGGCAACTGCTGCGAACTACAACTAATGCCAAAATAATTACCCTAGCACGTCAGGGTTTGCAGCGACTACAAGAAATTGAGCAAGAAGAAAGACAAAGAGCGATTTTTCAAGCAACAGCTGACCCCAACAACACCGATATCGGCATCTTAATTTTAGAACCCCTAAACAACGAACTGAAAACCGCAGCCGCTCAAAAATTTGCCAAAATCATGCAGCTAGACCCTTACACCGCGAGACTGGTGCTACCAAGTCGTGGCTGGCGGCTTTATCGAACTGGAGCCATAGGAGAATTAAAATTTTATGGTGAGCAACTACGCAAAGCTGAAATTCCTTGCTTTTGGGCAAGAATAGCTGACATTCAAAAAATTCAAGTTTTTCAAGTCAAGCATTTTCAAGAATCTACCACAAAAGCCACGGTTGTTTGTCGCAATCAACTTAATACACTCGGTTCCCTAACCTTTGATTGGTCAGAAGTCAAAGCCACAGTAGTCGGACTTTTGCCCATTTTTGAAGAAGTTGTAGATTTAAATGCACGTCGCAAACTCGAACGCAAAACCCAAACTCAAGACTATGCTCAATTTTGTGATTTACATTTACCTGGTAGAAGTTGTATTTTACGACTTTATGACAACGGCTATGAATTCGACCAAGGTGTAGAAATCACTCCCCAAATTAGCCAAAGTACCATCCGAATTAATTGGAATAGCTTAGTAAACTGGATCGAGCAGCAACTACCTACAGTAAAGCTTTGGTCAGATTTTACGCCTTTTGGAGAGACAGTATTAGATCAAACAGAAATGCTGGGTCAAATTCAGTCTCACATTCACCTATTTCGTAGGGAAAAGACTAATTGGGACCCAGCATTTCATTTATACAGCGGACTAATATTTGTTAAGGGGAATGGGTAATGGGGAATGGGGAGTGGGGAATGGGGAATGGGGAATGGTGAGTCCAGCACTGCGGGAGGGTTTCCAGGAGTGCCGATTCTGGCGAACGCCGAAGGGGGGAATGGGGAATAGAGAATAAAAATAATGCCCAATGCCCATTGCCCATTGCCCATTGCCCAATGCCCAATTCCCAAAACCTTAACCAGGAGTTTTCACACTCCGTGCCATGTCCAAGAAAGAAGTCATGTTCGCACCAGGACGACGACGACCGTTAGAGCTTGTAGCCGAAGGAGCAAGATATTTGGGAGCGAAAGTAGTTTCCGCTGGTATCTTTGCAACTTTGCTGGCTGCGGGTGTTACCTCTGGTTTAGGTTCAGCCTTGGGAGCCTTGCCATTTTTAGAAGCTTTGGTTGACTTGGAGTCGGCTTTAGAAGCAGCAGCTTTTGTTCCATTGGATGACGCTGCGGCGTTTGATGGAACTGTTTCCACTTCTTTTTTAGAATCAGATACAACTTTGTCTGCTACTTTTTTAGTTTCAGTAGTAACTGTTTCTGCTGCTTTTTTAGTTTCAGTAGTAACTGTTTCGACTGCTTTTTTAGCCTCAGCTGCAACTGTTTCGACTGCTTTTTGAGTGTTTGATGCTACTTCTTTTGCTGCCTCTTTAACAGTCTCTAAGGGCTTGATACTCTTTGCCTCGTCTAACTCTAAAAAGTAGCCGTTGCTTTTTTTCTTCGCTGGCGAAAGCTCATTATCGCCTTTTTTCTTACCTGGTAATAGTCCAGTAACAAAACCCAGAATTCCCGCGATGAAGTTTTTGATAAACCCGAACATTACAATTACTCCTGCTGTTTATATTTGGAAACCTAACGCAATTGTGAAGAATTACGTTAAAATGTTACATTTTATCAAAATTTTGTTTACTGACCGATTTTTTGGCATCACCTGTGTGTGTGACACTCCTCATTGGTCTGTGCCGATCTACATTCTAATAACAGTATAGGACAAACGTTTTCAACTCTTTTTCGCTAAATAGGAGCAACAGTGTGTGCCGAGAATTAATTATTAAATTTTACTGTAACTTAGGGCAAGTTTCTGAAAGTTTACTTAACAAAAATTAATGTTATGCAGTAAAACTTAAGTATCTGACTGGAGAAATTGGTTGCCTTTAAACCAGTAGGGGGAGTGTCATAGTGTGTGAGCGCGATCGCGATCGCCTCAATTAAATTTTCTACATAACTAGATTGAGATTAGACATATTTGGGATATGAATACTGAGACACAGCAGCGCAATTCCGTAGTATTGGTACATGGTATTAACGATACCGGGCAAGTTTTCCAGACAATGGCGACCTACCTGAGAAGGCGGGGATGGTCTGTGTATACTTTAGATTTAATTCCGAATAACGGTGATTTCGGTCTGGAGAAATTAGCACAGCAAGTCGCTGATTATATTGCCGACAGCTTTGCCGCAGAACAACCACTAAATTTAGTTGGTTTTAGCATGGGGGGAATTATCAGCCGTTACTACGTGCAGCGACTGGGGGGAATTAATCGCGTACAGCGGTTTATTACCATATCTTCGCCCCATAATGGAACGGCGATCGCTTATGCTTCCCTACGTCCTGGCTGCGTGCAAATGCGTCCTAACAGCGCTTTTCTCCAAGATTTGAATAGTGACGTGGCGATGTTAAAGCAGTTGAATTTTACCTCAATGTGGACACCATATGATTTAATGATTGTGCCGGCAAATAGTTCGCGTCTTCCAATAGGAACAGAGGTGATAGTACCATCAAGGCTGCACCCCTGGATGTTAACCGATTCACGCTGTTTGGCAGCAGTAGCAGAGGCATTAACAGCACCAATTAATTCCGGTCGCCAATTTGGGCATACTCAGGACTTCCAAAAATCGCTTCTGGGTAACGATAATATTTAAACTCCATTAAGTTATGAAAAGGATCTTCTAAAAAGAAAGTGCGGTGTTCTAGAGGAGAACCGACAAAGCGGTCTTTGGCTTCTTCAAAAAAAAGCAGCTGTCGTTGTTGCGATCGCCTTAATAAATCCTCCCAGTCACCCTCAACGGTAAAAATTAGCCCAAAGTGCCTGGGATAGATACCGCGTTGGGGTGTTAGAAGTTCTTTGGTCATGTGCGCTACCAATTGATGATTGTAAAGATTGAGAATCAGCGCGTGCTTATTTTCGCGACCAGCAACGCAGCCAAGCCCATCGACATAATATGCCTTGGTTTGGGCAATGTCAGTAACCGGGAAAGCGAGATGAAATAAAGTTTGGCTCATAGATGACGCGTGTGAAAAGTGGGTGTTAATACTATTTACAATTTATCGAACAAAGTTTTGTTGAGTGTAGATGCGATCGCCCTTTGCTAAAAGCCCCAGTGTTTCTCAAGCTTGTCCTATTTGTAAATATTTTTAAATATGCGGCTTCGGGCGTAGTTTTCTAACCCAATACACGGTTGAGATAATTTTTACGTATATTTAGGCAAGTATCTGATATATTAAAGAGTAACTAAAATCACTTTAATAAAAATAATTCCGTAATAAAGGCTTGCAAACCTCGACATTAACGGGCTATTTGTACTTGCCTATTATGCTTGGAGCAGGCTTTTCGGTTCAATAATCTTAAATTTATAAAAACTGCTAATTTGTAAAGTTTTTATACTGTAATACATTTTTAGTCGGGTTGAGTTCAAAACATAGTTTATACATATGTAAGACACGGTACTTAAAGTATAAATCCAAGTCCTGTTTGTATAAGCAGTTATCAACAGGAATGGTACAGCACCAATTCATCTGATAGCAGGAAATAATCAATGTCCATTAGTTTATTCGATGCCAATGTTTATCGCGCAGCCAACTCTGATTTAGCTGCGGCTGGTCTGACTACAGACGCACAATTACTGTCACACTTCCAAACTTTTGGAATTGATGAAGGACGTACTTTCTCAAGACTTATTGATCTCAACTTCTATCGAGCTAGCAATGAAGACTTAGCTTCATCAGGTTTAACTAGCAATAGGCAAGTGTTTGAGCATCTGCAACAGTTCGGCGTAGCTGAAGGAAGACAGTTTTCAGCATTTGTTAACCTAAATTTTTATCGTGCTAGTAATAGCGATTTAGCCACATTTAACAACGAGCAATTATTTGAGCATTTCCGCAACTTTGGTCTAAATGAAGAGCGGATTTTTTCGGATTTTTTTGATATTAGTTACTACAAAAATAACAATCAAGATTTGGTGTCAGTCGGCTTGAAGGGTCAAGACTTATTAGAGCATTTCCAAAAATATGGTTTAGCTGAAGGTCGGCAATTTTCCACTACTTTTGATGTCAATTATTATCGCAGTCTTTATTCTGACTTCAGTGCAGCCAATCTAAATAATAGGCAATTGTATGAACATTTCCAACTATATGGTTTGACTGAAGGAAGAGCATCATCCTCATCTTTCAATATTAAGGTTTACCTTGCTAATAACTCAGATTTAGTAGCCGCCAAATTGAATAATCAGCAAGCATATCAACACTTTTTAGTTTATGGTCAAAAAGAGGGGCGTCCTGGTAGTGACTATGCCGGAAATACCTTAGACAAAGCTCGTAGCTTTACTTTCAGCCTTGACAGCAACGTTACATTCACAGACTTTGTTGGCAGCAACGATTCTAACGATTACTATCGTGTCACATTAGACAACCTGAGTAATTTTAGCCTTAAACTTGATAATTTGAGCGACAATGCTAATGTTCAAGTGCTAGGTAGTGATGGAAGCACTGTTATTACTGAATCATTGAATATACGCACTAGAGCAGAGTCATTTGTTGGCGGTGTAAACGCTGGTACTTACTACATTAGAGTATTTTCAACGGGTAATAGCAACACTAACTATAATCTCAGCTTGTCTTCTACATCACCCCAGGAAAATGCTTTTAATGGCGATTTAACTAATCAAGTTTTCAACAACCAGCGTACTTCTGTAGCCAAGTCTCTCAGTTTATACAACGGTGCATCCGCTGGTACGCCAAATCAGCAGGGGTATTTAGCTTTTGAAGTTTTACCCTCTGGTAGTAGTACTCAAAGTTCTATAACCAATGGTACTAAGTTAACCAGCATCCAGAATGGGCTTGCTGGCTATAGTAACTACAATTCGCTGCAACCAACTCTAGTTAATTCGTCTTTCCCCACACTTAACCGTACTAATGGGTTTACAATCAATTTTCAAGTGAAGCTAAATAGCGAAAGCCACAGCAGTGATAATAACAAAGACGGACTTATTGACCGCGCCGGTTTCAGCGTGATTGCTATTGGTAATGATAAAAAAGGAATTGAACTTGGTTTTTGGACTGATGAAATTTGGGCGCAAGAAAGCAATCCTTTGTTTACTCACAGCAAGACTGAACGCAAGACTTTTGATACAACAACTTTCAAAAGCTATGAGTTATCAGTTTTAGGTGACACTTACAAACTGTCTGCTAATGGTTCTGGTATCCTTACAGGTAAGGTAAAAGACTACTCTGCATTTAATCATGCAGGCACTTTGCCTTACGACCCATACGAGACACCAAACTTTTTATTCTTTGGTGATAACACCACCTCCGCAAAGGCTGAGATTGAGTTGAAATCTATCTCAGTCGTTGCGGCTTAAGAAGCACTTTTGTAGATATTGAGAGGGTATAGATACCTAAGTGTCTATGCCTTTATTTTATTTAGCCTCGTCGATCGGACAAGATTGGATAATTATTTTTTTGTCTGAGGCAAAAGCGCAAATAAAAGTGCGAAAACAAGGAGTTTTGCAACAAATTTATCAAAAAGCAGCACTTTTGCTTTTCCTAGCTTGTTTATTCTCGTTTTTTGACTGTGATGAAAATAAATCGCAAGTAATCAAGCAATTTTTCACTAAATATACTTATATAAAGATAAATTAATTTAAACCATTACTTCTTTTCTCAGTCATCCTTTTCTCAGTCATAATACGTAAGTAATCAACGATCTAGCTCAATCTAAATTTGTCGCAAAGCTAACTTATGGCTGCTAACTTATTTGATGCCAACTTCTACCGCGCTGCCAATCCTGACTTAGCAGCAGCGGGTTTAACAACAGATGGTCAACTGAGATTGCATTTTGATAATTTTGGTTTAAATGAAGGTCGTCGATTTTCACTGTTTGCCGACCTTAACTTCTATCGTGCCAGCAACTCTGATTTAGCAAGCTTCAGCAATCGCCAATTGTTCGATCATTTGCAAAACAATGGTGTGCAAGAAGGGCGTCAGTTTTCGCCGTTTGTTGATCTCGACTACTACTTGAGTTTAAACTCAGATTTGACTCAAGTTTACAGCGGTAATAGGGAAGGTGCGCTTGACCATTTGCAACGTTTCGGTTTGGATGAAGGACGTACATTCTCCCCCTTTTTTGGGCTGCAAACTTATGAGCTTTTAAATTCAGATTTAAGTAACTTCAATAACCGTCAACTATTTGAGCATCTGCAAACTTATGGTCTAAATGAGGGACGTTTATTCGACGACTTTGTTGACCTGAACGTATATTTGAATGCTAACCCAGATATTAATCAAGCCTTCAACGGGAACCGTGAGTTAGCGTTACAACATCTAGAAATTTATGGTCTGAATGAAGGGCGGACATTTTCACGATTCTTTGATATCAATTACTACAAATCTAACAATCCTGACTTGAGTGCAGCAGGCTTTACAAACAGACAATTATTTAATCACTTTGAGTCATATGGATTGTACTTTGAGGCGCGTCCTGGTAGAAGCGACGTTGCTGGAAACACCTTGAACGCTGCTACTAACATTACCGTAAACTCGAATATCAATTATTACATTGATTATCTAGGAGCATCGGATACTGATGATTACTATCAGTTTGTTTTGAATCAACCAAGTACCTTTTTTCTGGCGGCACTTGAATTTGCTAACAATGATTTACTGCAAAATACATCGGGAGGTGCATTCGGAGAACTTCTTAATAGTACAGGACAGGTTTTAGCGTCTACCGGCAACACTACTCAAACCGATGATTTTGTAAATATACAAACTCCTTTGCAGCCTGGTACTTACTACTTGCACTTCAGAGGATTAGCAGGTGGCGACAATTACGCTTTTGCTATCGGTGCTATTGAATAATATTCAGGTAAATTAACCTAGGACTTACGCTTGCATTGCCTGAAAAACCTAATTTGTCGTAGCGGTAATTCATGAATTACCGCTACTTCAAAACTTTTTTGCGTAAGTCCTATAACCATATGTTTGACCTCTGCTTTTGAGAGGCTTTGAACTTTCCTTTTTCCCTTCCTTGTTCTGGTTCCCAGGCAACTTTCTTTGCTTGGGAACGCAGTTCGCTGTTGCTCTGCTGAGTGAGCCATTCGCGTTTCATCTCTAAAATGGTTATTGTGTTGATGTTCTGCCAAAACTACAGGTGATGCATTTAATGCTTTCTTTTATTTCTTCTTTAAATCCCTGGCTGGTGGGAATCGGATTGAACACAGTTTTATTGGGTGTAGCTTTTATTGCTCCCAAAAAGCTGCTTACCCCAGCTGGTTTATTGCACGCTTGGTTTCTAGGTGTGCTGCTTTGGGGAACCCTCGGCTGGCAAGGATATGTAGTAGTAATGTTCTACTTTCTTGTTGGTTCTGCGGTTACACGTATCGGTATGAAGCAAAAACAAGCAGAGGGAATCGCCGAAAAGCGTTCTGGGGCAAGAGGTCCAGAAAACGTTTGGGGTTCAGCTTTGACTGGAGCGCTGTGTGCTTTGGCAATCGGCATAATAAATGGGGGATTTATTTCTACTCCCGACTTTATACAATTGTATGGGCGGGGGAACCCCGCCCCTACCGCTCTGCTATTATTGGGTTTTGTTGCCAGTTTTAGTACTAAACTTTCTGATACCTGTGCTAGTGAAGTTGGTAAAGCATACGGTAAAAGCACCTTTTTGATTACTACGCTGCAACCAGTGCCACGAGGGACAGAAGGAGCGGTAAGTTTAGAAGGAACTCTGGCTGGTTTGGTAGGATCGGCTGCGATCGCACTTTTTGCTTGGGGTGTCGGTTTAATTAATATACTCGGTGTAGTTTGGTGTCTTCTAGCAGCCTTTATTGCCACTAACATAGAAAGTCTGATTGGCGCAACTTTGCAATCTAAATATACATGGTTAACTAACGAAGTCGTTAATATATTAAATACATTAATTGGTGCGATCGCTGCAATCGTATTCGCCTTAATATGGGCAATCTAGGCGCAATTGCTGCCCACCGGAAAAAGCTTTGTTAAATATTTAACAGATTAATTTAAAATTTTTTCAGAATTAAAGTAACATAAATAACCTTTTTTCTAACCATCTTTGCGTGTTTAACTTCTTCATCTTTTTCACGTAAATACAAATATGCCAACAATTAAGCGCGTGTTTTGATTAGGCGATCGCTGTTCGCCTGACGGTACGATTCAACGTTACTATGTTGGTCAAGGTGATAAAGATTATGCCTTAGTGAAGAATTTTAACAAGAACGATAAAGATGAGTTATTCTTTGGTGGGAAACTAGAAGATTACACCTTTGAAAATGTTGATGGGAATCTACGGATATCGTATCAAGGGGATTTGGTCAGGCGATCGCCTAAATTTACCAGCTATCTTCACCTCCAAGTTCAAGGCTTATTCCCTGATTTCGATATCTTCGTTTTAAACGTAAATGAGTCTGTTGCACCTACCGAAAGCTGATGAGGTTTTCTACGGTAATGATGCAAACGACCTTCCAAGTGCGATCGCGCTGACGCAGCCGATTATTAAGTTAGGCGATCGCGATCAATTTGTCAGCAGCGATCTTGAATACCAAACAGCCTTCCACTATCCTAGGAATGGCTGTTTTGTCGTCTCTAAGAGAAAATTTGTCTTTTAGTTAGCTTAATTTAACTCAGATGTTTACTGATTAAATGCCTCGCCCCTGAGGTTACACTAAAATGGGCAGAAGTTCAACTCAAAATCAGCAGGATTCACTGACAAACTTCAGTATACTTTTATAGTCATATTTACGTATCTAGTTCATGGAATCTTTATCATTTTTAACAGTCAATGACCAGTCAATTTCTATCCAGCAAGCAGTAAAATATTTGCAAGCCTCCGGAAAACTCGCACAGTTTATGAGCGATATTCTCCGCCAGTATGTAATTGAGCAAGAAATTCGCACGCGAGAAGATATTGACATCAGTCCGGCTTTAACCGAACAGACAATCATTGATTTTCGGCTCAAAAACCAACTCACAGACCCCCAAAGTTTCCAAGGATGGCTAAAAAACAACGGTACAGATTACGCTACCTTTTACTCATCAGTAGCTTTAGGCTTCAAATTAGAAAGACTTAAAGCCGTAGTTACACAAGCAAAACTGCAAGAATATTTTATTGAACGCAAAATTTATTTAGATCGAGTAGTACTTTCTCGGATAATTGTTGATAATCGAGAACTCGGTGAGGAACTACAAACCCAAATCGAAGAAGGAGCAAGTTTTGAGCAACTGGCAAGAGAATACTCACTTGCAGATGACAAAATAGTAAGCGGCATGATGGGACCTGTAAGTAGGGGAACGATGCCGGATATACTAAGGGCGGCTGTTGATGTAGCAAAGCCCGGACAATTGGTAGGACCGATAGAACTAGAAGGACGCTATGGTTTGTTTCGAGTAGAACAATTTCTTCCCGCGTCTTTAGAAGATACTCAACTAAAGCAAGCACTACAAAATGAGTTGTTTGAGAAATGGCTAGCAGAGAAAATTCAAAAGCTGACAGTGAAGCTGCAAGTGAGCTAAAACTTGGGGAAAATGAATCTTTAAAAATAAGCGTGCTAGCAACTCTACCTTGGAATCAACCGCCCCTAGGCTGGCTAACTCCCGAACAACAATCTCAATTGCAAAATCGATCGGAAACCCGTCGGTACAAGCTAGGGGAAAAAATCTGGTCAAAGCAAGAAGGAATTTATCAATTCTTTATTGTTTCTGGTAAAGTCCGCTTGCGCGAAGAAGGTGTCGGTACACCGTTAGCAACCCTAGAAGCAGGGGATTGGTTTGGTGAGTTGCACTCATCG
The DNA here is from genome assembly GCF_050875635.1 of Tolypothrix sp. VBCCA 56010. Lineage (NCBI taxonomy): Bacteria > Bacillati > Cyanobacteriota > Cyanophyceae > Nostocales > Tolypothrichaceae > Tolypothrix > Tolypothrix sp. VBCCA 56010. The sequence goes on along the minus strand of NZ_JBPAOH010000001.1, from coordinate 51,046 downwards.
TCTGTAGATTTTAAAGCAGTAGCTGCCAGTAAAGAAGTAGTAGTAGTTCGCTGGGATAAAGCACTGTGGGCAGAATTTTCCACACCACAAATTGAGCAGTTCTTTTGCGGTGAAGAAAAGGGGGAGACAAGGGGACAAGGGAGACAAGGGGGACAAGGGGAGGACACTTCCGTGCGGGGGTGGAGGAGTGAGGAACGTGTCCGTGGACGACAACCAGACAACCAGACAACCAGACAAGAAGAATTTTCCGTCCTCTCGCCATCTCGCCATTCCCCCCAGACTCCAAAGCCCCCCATCCCCACGCCAGAAGCCTCTTTTGTCGGAGAGGCTACGCGAACAACGGAGGGAACCTCCGCACAGCGCTGGCTCGCCTCGGACACTCGGACACTCCCCCACTCCTCGACTGCTGTATCCGGTTATCCATTTGTTTCTAACTCAAACACAGCAGCCGCTTGTTTAACAATGGTGGCGCAAAAGTTAGACAATCCCTTGCAACTGGAATGGGTACAACGCCAACTGAGAGGACAACGCCCAAAAAATGTTGTCGAAGCCGCTGAGAAGTTAGGCTTTGTTATGCGGCGTTTGCAAGTAAGTTGGAGTGAATTACGTTCGTTATCTTTCCCGGCTTTATTACAGTGGGGTGGTGAGCAAGGAAAACAAGGCAATTGGGTGGTAGCATATGGCGTGAGAGGCGATCGCCTAATTATTGCCAATCCCAAATCAAGCGATCGCACTTGTGAAGGCGTTTCCCAATCAGTCGCCGAAACAGCTTGGGATGGACAACTTTGGCAAGTAGAAGTCATCCAGCAGCAAGAAAAATTCAACCTCAGTTGGTTCATTCCCGCAGTTTCAAAATACAAGGGATTACTCGGCGAAGTCTTGCTGGCATCTTTTACTTTGCAACTTTTGGGATTAGCAACACCGCTAATTACCCAAGTCGTCATCGATAAAGTGATGGTGCAAGAAAGTTTGCCCACACTTGATGTGATGGCGATCGCTCTTTTGTCAGTATCACTGTTTGAAGCAGCACTCGGCATTCTCCGGCTGTTTATCTTTACCCATACAGCTCGTCGTCTGGATCTGAGTTTATCAGCGCAGCTATTTCGCCACCTGATGCGGTTGCCTCTATCTTATTTTGAGTCGCGGCGCGTCGGTGACACCGTAGCACGAGTTCAAGAACTAGAACAAATCCGCCAGTTTCTCACAGGTACAGCGTTAACTGTAATATTAGATAGCATCTTTGCTGTAGTTTACCTGGCATTGATGTTTTACTACAACGTGCAACTTACCGCAGTCGCCTTGGCAGTACTGCCGTTATTTGCCATACTGACAATCATATCAACACCAATTTTGCGAGGTTGGCTGAACGAAACATTTAACCGCAGTGCTGACAGTCAATCGTTTCTGGTAGAGACGGTGACAGGAATTCACTCAGTCAAAGCACATGCAGCCGAACCAGTAGCACGCGATCGCTGGGAAGGTTTATTTGCTCGCTTCATCCGCACAGGTTTCAAAGCCTCCACCACCTCCAACATTAGCAGCAACATCGGTGACTTTCTCACCAACTTTTCCAGCCTGCTAATACTCTGGTTTGGCGCCAAATTAGTCATCGAACAAAAACTGACCATCGGGCAGTTGGTGGCATTTCAAATGCTTTCTGGGAGGGTAACAGGACCATTATTACGCCTAGTCCAACTGTGGCAAAATCTCCAACAAGTTCTACTTTCAGTTGACCGAATTGGTGATATTCTTAACGTTGCCCCAGAAGCTGAAGCCGGAACCGGTCTAGTTTTACCACCCCTCAAAGGAGAAGTCGCTTTTGAGCAAGTCTTTTTCCGCTACCGACAAAATACTGAACCGGTTCTGCGCGGAATCTCTTTTAACGTTCAACCAGGACAGTTTGTTGGCATTGTCGGACGGTCAGGTTCTGGTAAAAGTACTCTTTCCAAGCTGTTGCAGCGCCTTTATCAAATAGAATCAGGACGCATCCTCATCGATGGTTTTGATATCAAAAGTGCCGATCTTGCCTCATTGCGTCAACAAATTGGGGTAGTTCTCCAAGAAGACTTTTTATTTAACGGTACCATCTTGGAAAATATCACCCTCGGCAATCCCGACATTACTGCCGAACAAGTTGTAGAAGCTGCCAGATTAGCTGTTGCTCACGATTTTATCAGTGAATTACCCTACGGCTACGAAAGCAATGTTGGCGAACGCGGTACAGCTTTATCTGGTGGACAACGCCAACGTATTGCTTTAGCGAGGTTATTTCTCTCCCAAGCGCCAATATTAATTTTAGATGAAGCTACCAGCGCCTTGGATAGTGAAACTGAACAGCAGGTTCTGCAAAACTTGCAAAAAGTTTCTAGTAACCGCACCGTGTTTCTGATTGCCCACCGCTTTGCACCCCTCAAACGTGCCGATTTGATTTTGGTGATGGAACGTGGTGTAATTGCCGAACGTGGTACGCACTCACAACTGTTGCAAGAAAAAGGTTTGTATTGGTCACTATATCAACGCCAGCAGGCAAATATCTAATCAGTTCCTTGCATTACAACATCGCGTTTGCTTTTGTCGTATTACATTCAACCACGAACTGATATAGAAAGACATTGGCAATAAATTCTCTTCTACTGTCTCTGAGGTGAGAGGAGATAAGAAAGGAAAAATATTTACCAGAAGTCCGATCTGCACAAGCTGTAGCTCAGACTTTCTCTTTATTTATCATATTTACCAGGAGCTACGGGGGAAAGGGGAAACGAAAAAAGCGGAAAATCTGAGCGGAGGTTTCCTCCGTTCCCCGAAGGGGTTGCCGTTGGCGAAGCCTCTCGTTCGCCCTTGGCGTCTGGTGAAGGAGAAGAGAAGGCATCAGACTTTTTCAAGACAGGGTAAAGTCCGTAGGGTGCGTTAACGTAGTAACGCACCCTACTTAGCCACTTAGTTTTATTATTACCGTAAAGATTAAGTAAAACTTTTATATTTTCTTTGTTAATTTAAGCACAAAATAATTTTTTTTTTACAAAAGAAAGCCATCATCTAATTTGATAAAATATATACCTCCTGTACCGGATCGAAAATATGCCAGTGGATTACGCAGGCAACAGTCTAGATAAAGCTAGAAAACTTGATATTAGTAGCAATGGCCAAAGTTTTACGGATAGAGTCGATAATCTCGACCTAAATGATTTTTACAGCTTCAACCTCAGCAGTCGTAGCAGTTTTCATCTTAAGCTTGATGGCTTAAAAGCAGATGCTGATGTGGCGCTGATTCGGGATGCTAACAATAATGGTCAATTTGATCAAGAGGAGGTATTAAGTGCTTCCACTCTTAGTGGTAAGCAAGCAGAATCAATTAATGAAATCTTGGGTGCAGGCAGTTATTACATACGGGTTTACCCGGATGCTAATGCAAAGACCAACTATAAATTAACAGTCTGGGCAACACCCTTTGATGATGCTATTAGCACCATAGTTTCTACTTCTGCTGATTTAGCAATAAATCCGACTTCTGTTAACACACAAGTGAGTGTAGGGAGTGCGATCGCAGCCGCATCTCCTACTAACAACACAAACATTGTCACTGGAACTCTCAGGGCAGATACCTTTAATTTTCAATCTGGCTTCAACCAAACAATTTACTTTGGCAATGGCAACGTTGACTACGGTAGTGGAGCGCGAGACCTGCTCAATTTGTCACAGATTGCTTCTACTTCAGTCACAACCAACTATGCAGATAACTTAAAAGGCGGTGTAGTTTACAACGCAGGCAATGGTAATCGTTTATATGATGCCATAACATTTAGCGACGGTAGCAAAATTTTGTTTCAGGGTATTGAAACCATTCAATTTAAAGACAAAACCGTTGACTTATTTGTGAAACCTAACGACCCTTTGTTTAATCAACAGTGGGACTTGCAGATGACCGATGTTCATAATGCGTGGCGTATCACTCAAGGAAACGATCAAGTTGCAATTGGCATTGTAGATACAGGGTTGGGAGCCAATAGCAGTGGTATTCACCCCGATGTACGCTTCACCTCCACAGTGGCTAACAACTACTTCGATGAATCAGCAACTTACTCTCACGGTACTCGTGTCGAAGGAACCATTGCAGCTGCTAGTAACAATGGTATAGGGATAGCTGGTATTAACTCGATATCTCCTGTTGAAATGATCGATGTCATCGGTGGTGACCCAGGAGATTATGATTTAGTTCAAGCTACACAGACACTGATTGATTGGGCTGGAGGTAAAAAGCTGGTTATAAACTACAGCTTGTCTGGTGGTAGCTCACCTGCATTTGAGAAACTGGTTGCTGATAACAAAGATAAAGTCTTATTTGTAATTGCATCTGGCAATCAAGACCAAAATACAATTGCCAGTCCCGCATCATTAGCGCAAACTAACAACAACGTCATGGCAATAGGTTCTTCTTTTGGAACTCAAGATTGGTATGGCAATGCAAAAACACCAGGGGAGGGCATCTCTTATCCAGGTTGGTGGGGTTATAACCGTGGAACTGGCTTGACTTTAATGGCACCATCTGAATTTATTGCCACATCTGCTACTCGTGCTGATGCATCTGCAACCTATGAGTTCGGCTACTATGACCGTTTTAATGGAACATCAGCATCAGCAGCTGTTGTTACGGGGATAGCTTCTTTGGTGTGGGGTGTTGATCCAAATCTCACTGCTGGACAAATCAAGACTATTCTCTCAGAAACAGCCTACGATTTGGGTGCAGCCGGCTATGACACGGTTTATGGCTACGGACTAGTTAATGCGGATGCTGCTGTACGACGAGCAGAAGCTCTTGACAGGGGTTTTGCTTAATCATTGCAATAACTCCTGCCCTACCTTTAGGGAAGTCGTTTTTAGATTAGGTGTGTCTACCATTTTCCCATCTAAATGCCTTGCTATATGCTCTGCCTTAATCTTCAGTAGAGGCAGAGTTTTTTAGTAGTTCGCTTCAGAATAAAGCGCGATCGCAACTCATACAATCATGCACTACCTGTGAATCACTTCAATTCAGGCAATGCATGATTTTTGCGACATAAAAAACGTTACTCTTTTCTCCTCAGTGTTTTTCCCTCTGTGGAGAAGACTGCTTTGTTAAGTCACAAGTTTTTAGTATAATTTATAACTCAAATATTCAAATTTTTCCGCTTGAATCTCAGCAAGTTTTCGGAAAAATCTCTAAGTATTAGTATTTTAAAATACGTAAAATTATCATAGCTGTTTTGGTAGATAAAGCAGCAGTATAGAACTACGCATATCAACTTAATTTTGAAACGTAGCTATAAAAGCTTTACAAAACACAGAGTTCAGGGTGTGTTTTGTCAATTTATCTTGAGCATAGGACGCAGAAATATTTATGCCATTTGATTACGCTGGCAATAGTTTAAGTACAGCAAATAATTTAAAGATTACTTCCATAATCAATAAAATTACAGACTGGGCAGGCACAAGCGATCCAAACGATTATTACACATCTAGTCTCAGTGGTCGCAGTAGCTTTAATCTTGCCCTTAACGATCTATCAGCGAATGCAGATGTGCAGCTGTTAGACAAAAATGGAGCCGTAGTTACAGGTTCTTATAGTGGTAGTCGCAAGGCTGAATCTATCAGCAGAATTCTAGAAATAGTTAGTTACTACATCCGAGTCAACCGAGTAGGTGATGCGAATACTAGCTACAAACTGAGCGTTTCTGGCAACGAAGCACCGCAATTATTACAATTTGGCACCGATAAAAGCAGCTATCAAGTAGGCGAAACTGTCAAACTGACTAACGCTACAGTATTTGATGGCAATGGTGTCAGTGACTTAGCGCAAGTAGATTTCCGATTGCAAAAAGATGGTGGAAGCTGGGACATCATCAGCAATGCAAACAAGTTCAGCGCTGACAGCAACAGTAACCGTGCTAGCTTTAACTACAGTTTAAGTAATCTAACTGCTGGTAAATATCAGTTATGGGCGAAAGCCTACGATAAATCCGGTGCTACTAGCAACACTTACCAAACAAGCTTTAGCATTTCTGCCAACGAAGCACCGCAATCATTACAATTCAACACTGATAAAAGCAGCTATCAAGTAGGTGAAACTGTCAAACTTACTAACACTCAAATATTTGATGGTAATGGTGTCAGTGACTTAGCGCAAGTAGAGTTCCGATTGCAAAAAGATGGTGGAAGCTGGGACATCATCAGCAATGTGGATAAATTCAGCGCTCAAAGTAGCGATAACCGCAATGCTAGCTTTAACTACACGATTAGCGGTCTAACTAATGGTAAATATCAGTTGTGGGCACGAGCATACGATCAATCCGGTGCTACTAGCAACACTTATCAAACAAGCTTTAGCATTTTGCAACCGACTCCTGTAGTTGCCGATTCTGGGGATTGGTTTGACCAAAATATTCAGGATACTGGTATACGTGCAGCAACAAGGTCGCGTTTCGCAGATAACCTCTTAGACCGCAACGATATTATTAGCATCTTGCGTGAAGCTAAAGATAACAGTGTAGTTGATGCTACAGAAATTAAAGACCTTCGCACTTTAGTTAGCAATGCCTCTTACTTAAAAATTCCCGAACATGTCCGCGTTTTGGCTAACAAAGTTGTTAACGGTGATGTTGCTAATCAAAAGTATCAGGGTAATACACTGGGTAACTTGGATGCTGGTAGTAATGACGTGCAGTTGGAGAACTTAATTAGTAAGTGGTTTTTTGGTGGCGATCGCCCAACAACTTCCTACACTTATCAATATGCTAGTGGTTCTCTGTTCCAAAATGGCATCAGTTATCAAGACATAAAACAAGGTGTGATTAATGACTGCTACTTATTGACGGGTTTAGCAGAAACAGCTTTCCGTTCACCCAGCACAATTGAAAATATGTTTATTGATAACGGTGATAATACTTTCACCGTGCGTTTATGGAAAAATGGGGTAGCTGACTATGTGACGGTAGACAGATATTTACCAACCACTGATACAGGGTATTTAGCTTATGCAAATAAGGGGAATTACTATAATAATTCTACAAATGAATTATGGGTAACTCTTGCAGAAAAAGCTTATGCCCAACTCAATGAATCTGGATGGATTTATCAAGATAATACCAATTCTTACAAAGGTATTGGTCATGGTGGATATATTGCGGATGCTTTTTCCCAAATCACCGGACGTAACGTTTCTAGTTTTAACGTTATCGACTTTAATTCAATAGTCAATGCGTTTAATTCCGGTCAATTAATTGGGTTAGCGACTTTAGAAACTGGAGTTGCATCAAATATCCTCGCCGCTCATGCTTATGCACTGGTAGGTTACAATTCCTCTACCCAAAAGTTTACTCTTTTCAACCCTTGGGGAATCGATAACGGCTCCTCAAAACCGGGCATTTTAGAATTGGCTTGGAATGAAATTGCAAGTAACTTTAGTTATTGGGATTCTACCAAAACTATATCAACTTAGAATATCGTGGGGCGTTGCGCGTACAAAGCCTACCTTCGCTGCTGTAGGGTGTGTTACCGCGAAGCGCGTAACGCACCATCCTAGAAGCGCGTAACGCACCATCCTAGATTTTCGGTGCGTTACGGAAGCCGTAACACACCCTACACCATTTTCTAATTATTTGTGCCTACCTACTTTTAGCCTAGGACTACACAAACAAAGCCTTCCGGAGCGCAGGCTTTTAGACATTAAGTCCTTGTCATGCGGACGAGCGTTTTTGTAGCCGCGAATGCGCGTCGCCGGGTAATGAGTTTTGTATCTATATAATTTGTTAGTTCCTAAATATACAAATAAAGACTTTATTAAAATATTTATTCAATGACAATTGTTACTTGCATACTCTTGTTTGTAAGCAAATTGGCATTTTCACATTTAAATTCATAGTAATTATTGGCAAAGGAAAGTAATTTCTTTTTTAAAACCTTGGCAGAAAGGTTTTAACAGCTTGTGCTGTCAAAACAACTTGATACATATCAGGAAAAAATACTTATGAAAATTTATTCTAATAAAAACAATTATTATGATAAAAAGCTCAATTACACTTCTATATCCTCACTAGATTCCTTTAATCAAAAGGATGATTACAACTTTCGTTTTGGCAGTCACAGCAGCTTCAATACAGCAACAAATGACGTGCAGATGCTCGATTCCTCTACTACTGCTTATAGTGAAAACTATAACTATACCGATGGCTATGGTTTAATTAATGCCGCAGATGCAGTGAGTAAAGCTGCTGGTAAGAAGACTTTTGCTGATGTTCCTAACCTCGGTGAAAATAATTGGGGTGCTGACCTTGTAAAAGCGCCGTCAGCGTGGGCGACGGGATACACTGGTAAGGGTGTTGTCGTTGCTGTGGTTGATACTGGAGTTGACCGCAACCATGACGACTTAAAGGATAATATCTGGACTAATAGTAAAGAAATTGCTAACAACGGCATAGATGATGATGGCAATGGCTATGTTGATGATTTCAACGGTTGGAACTTTGACGGCAACGATAATAACACCTTAGATGTAGCTGGTCATGGCACTCATGTTTCTGGTACTATTGCTGGAGAGAATAACAACTTCGGTGTGACTGGCATTGCCTATGATGCGAAGATTATGCCAGTCAAAGTTCTAGATGACTCAGGTAGTGGTTCTTATGATGCGATCGCACAGGGTATTCGTTATGCTGCTGACAATGGAGCCAATGTCATCAACCTCAGCTTAGGTGGCAGTTATCCTGACAGCGGTCTAGAATCAGCTTTGAAATATGCTAGCAGCAAAGGAGCGATCGTTGTCATGGCAGCGGGTAATGAGAGTGGCTTCCAACCAGGATACCCTGCCCATTACGCAGACGAAACCGGAATTGCTGTTGGTGCTGTCGATAAGGAAAATAATTTGGCTAGCTTCTCTAATTTAGCCGGATTTAACCCACTCACCTACGTTACAGCTCCAGGAGTCGATGTTTACTCGACACTTCCGGGTAATAAGTATGCTGATTATAGTGGCACATCGATGGCAAGTCCTCACGTTGCTGGTGTAGTCGCATTGATGCTGAGTGCTAACCCTAATTTAACAGATGCCCAAGTGCGTCAAATTCTCGAAGACACTTCTGGAAATAGTACACAAGCTGCAAATTCTAACTTCAGCTTAAGTTCTACAACTCAGAGCGATCAACTTTTTGCAAATATATCTACTACCTCATTCCAATCTTCCCCGGAAATTGCCGACGACTTTTTGCAAAGTTTTAGCAGTGGAATTAAAAGTAATTCTATAAATTTTTTCTCAAGTTACAAGCCCGCAACTTTCAGCTTCACGGATAGTTTTATTCAAGAGAATCAAATCTTGATACCACAATTGGGGTTACAATCCCAATATTATCAGGACATTTTCGGCATCAATAGCTTTGACAGCGATGCTCTTGTTGAAAACATATTAAAACAACCAAAAATACAAATCGAAGAGTATCAGGATTGGTTGTTTGATATCAATTCAGAAATAGTTTAGAAAAGATGACTTATGGGAAAAACGCTCCGACAGGCTGTCATATCATGTCCGTTTAATTAACAGTAATAAAAACATATCTACCGTCGTAGAGACGTGGGCGTGTGGAACGTCTCTACAGTATGTGTGATTTGCGCTCCCACGATATGAGAAGCTGCGCGTCGTTGCACCGCCAAATCTACCTGACAGAGAAAGCCTCGCTAAATCGGCGCGTCACCGGCTCCATGATGAAAGTCAAAATTGACTTCTTGCGCGTGACAATTTCGCCATTAGCAGTCATCCCGGGTGTAAATGCAACTTCTTTATCCCGTACCATTACAAAATGTTTATTCAGCTTAATTCTGGTGGGGAAAACTAAGCCTAATTCTTTATCAACGATCGCATTCGGACTTACTTGCACAACCTCACCGTTAACTGTGCCAAATTCCTGAAAAGGAAAGGGTTGCATTTTCACTTTGGCTTTCATTCCCTCACGAATAAAGCCAATATCCCGATTTAAAACTTTCACCTCTAGCAATAAGTCCTCGCCTTCTGGTAAAATAGATAGTAACTCTTCACCTGATTGCACCGGTCCTTTAGTTGCTTTGATTCTGTAGATAGTTCCGGCAACCGGAGCTTTGATAGTTTCGTCATCTTGTTGCTTTCTTGCCTGTTCTAACTGACCTTCAACGTTGGTCATTTCTTCTTTGCGCTTGTTAAACTCGGTCAAGATTTCACTTTGACGCTCTGATGCTACACGTTGCGCTTGATTGCGGGTGCTTTGATAAGCTGCTTCGAGAGAGCGAGTTTCTTGCTTTTGCCCAGCGATATCTTTTTCTAACGAGGCTACTTTATCTTGCTCTTCGTTAAGTTTGGTTTGAGCATTGACTATCTCATCTTTTGCCCTGGTAATTTGTGCATTTACCTGGTTGAATGATTCTTGCGCTTGCAAGTATTGTAACTTCGCTACGCCACCGCTCGCAAGTAAAGATCCGAGTCTGTCTACTCTTTCTTGGGCAATCTTCAGGTTAGGTTCAGTTTGATTGCGGACTTGTTTAGCGTTTTCCAGATTATTTCTAATATTAGCAAGATTACTTCTGGCGTTGTCTAAATTATCTTCCAAACGGGTGAGGCGTACTTTTGATTGGTCAATTAATGCTAGTTGCCGGTTGGCATCGGCTTCAGCTGCTGCTTGACGTGCTTTGAAGTCTTGCAAACGAGAGTTTAAAAGTTCATTTTGTAGTTGCGTTCCGGCTATTGTACCACCAATACGTTCTGCATCCAAACGCCGCATGTCTTCTTGAATCAATTTTACAGATTTGCTGAGGCGAGCAACATCGGTTTTTTGCATATCTGGGTTGCGTTGAAGCAAAACTTGGTCTTTAGCAACGCGATCGCCTTCTTTAACATTCACTGCGACAATTGACCCACCACCCAGCGCTGTCACCGGTCGCACTTGTGCCGAAGGAATTAATTCTCCTGGTGCGATCGCTACTTCATCTATTTGCGAAAAATGCGCCCAGGCGATCGTTCCAAATATCACCGCACTAATTGTTCCTGCTAAAATTCTCGTGTATAGCGGTGGTAATTCCTGTACCGCTTTACCTAATTCATAAGATAATTGGTCTTCTGGTTTAGCAAATCTTTCTTTTGTCTGACGTGCTTGAGCAGCATTTGCAACTATGGAAGATTTCATATTTGGTTAGTGGTTAGGTGTTAGTTGTTAGTTGGAGCGTTGTTGGATGGAGCGTTGTTGGATGGAGCGTTGTTAGTTGGAGCGTTGTTAGTTGGAGCGTTGTTAGTTGGAGCGTTGTTGTTTTAATAACCACGCTCCCACTATCTACTATCCACTATCAACTATCAACTATCAACTATCCACTAACAACTAACCAGTTAAACTGCTAAATAACGCTTGATAAAACTTTCCAAGCTTTCTAGCTTAAAATTGTAAATCGCCTCTAAATTGGCAATTTCCTCAGTTTTACAGAAAAATTCATTCGCTAGCAATGTACGAAAGGTTCCCAAAGCTTTTTGTCCTTCGGAATTAAACAAACCTAATGCACCCCGTAACCCATCAACTAGCAAAAGTGGTGGGTTAATCAATACTGGCTCTTTGTTGAAGATGCGACCAAAAATCCGAGGAATATCTCCTCGCAATAAAATGGACGGTCCCCCAACTGGTAAAATTTTGTTACGAGCAGCTGAAACTGTCACAGAATCTACTACGATTTTTGCTAAATCATCTGTACTTACAATTGAAGTACGGTTTTTCGGGTCGCCAATAAGCAAATAAAGTCCCGTTTCCCGAAACCGTTCTGCTAATGGCAGCAAATTTGATGCTAATCCAGCTGGGCGTAAAATAGTGTAATTTAAACCACTGGCTTGTAAATAGCGCTCTACTGCTCGTTTTGCTTTGAAAACCGGAGCATCTTCATACCCTCGGTCAACACCCAGTACGGAAATAAAGACAAAGTGTTCTACTTTATTGGCTTTTGCTTGATCGATTAATTCAATATTCGCTCGGTAGTCCAGGGATAAGGCATTGCTACCAGAACCGTGGGCGCTGATAATATACTGTACGCCCTGACAAGCTTTCTGGATATCTTTTTCTTCTTGCAAATCGCCGATGAAGATGTCAGATCCTCGGTGTTCTAACTCGCTGTAACGCGATGTGAGACGGACAAATGACCTGACGGACATATCTTGTGTACGTAGTAGTCGCACGACTCTGCGACCAATATCTCCTGTTGCTCCAGTGACCAGAAACATATAAATTTGAATTATGTGTTGGGTGTTGGTGGTTGGGTGGAGTGTTGTTAGTTGTTAGTTGTTGGTTGTCAATGGGCATTGGGCATTGGGCATTGGGAATTGGGAATTGGGAATTAAAGAAGTTCTTTGAAAGCGAGTGGGTGAATAAATACGATTCTTTCCATGCCCCATGCCCCATGCCCCACTAACCACTATCGACTATCCACGCTCCCACTACCCACATCCTAAAATCTAAAATTCAACAATGACGGGTGTATGGTCGCTGGGTTGAGGTAATTTTCTCGGTTCTATGTCAATGGTGCAGCTGACTGCACGCTCGTACAAAGCTTCCGTTAAATAATGATGATCGATTCGCCAACCTAAGTTACGGCGAAAAGCGGCAGCGCGATAGTCCCACCAGCTATAATGTCCGCCTTCTGTGGTAAATTTACGAAAGGCATCAGAAAATCCTAAGGCGAGAATGTTTCGTAAGGCTTGACGTTCCTGTGGAGATGACATGATATGATTTTCCGCAATTACGCCTTCATGAATATCTTCCGGCTCTAAGGCTATATTAAAGTCGCCACACACGCAGATTGTTGGTTGGGATGATAAGAGCGTAGACCCGGAGGGGCTTGTCGTCAGACATCGCAAATACTCTAAGAGCAATTTTAACCATTCAAGCTTATATTCATATTTTTCGCTGCCTACGGCTGAACCATTGGGAACGTAAAGATTAACGATGCGAATGCCATTATTTACACCTGTAATCACCCGCTTGGACTCATCCCAAGTTGGCTCTATATCCGCCAAAATTGACGTAAAACCAGTACTTACATCTGTAAGCGGTTCGCGACTAATCAGAGCTACACCGTTGTAAGCTTTTTGCCCTGATGTATACAGATGATAGCCTAATTCCTCAAAAGGCGATCGCGGAAAGTTACTATCTACAACTTTGGTTTCTTGTAAGCACAGCACATCAACCAAATTTTCACTCAACCAATTAACAACGTGTTCTAAACGAGTACGAATTGAGTTGACATTCCAAGTAGCTATTTTCATTTTTTTAAAGTTGTGATTTATCAAGATTTATTAAGTTAGTTTTAGTCAACAAAAATTCATTTCAAACAAAAATTTAGTATTTTCAACTACAAAATATCTTAATAAATATATGAACCCGAAGATAGATGAAAGTATTTAGAATTACCCTGTAGGATAGATATGAGGTAGCCTGATAGCTGTGTGGTAATAGTATTTAATTAGTTAATTGTATTTTCCAAGTACGGTTAACCGATATTTTGGTCTGGGGAGTAAATAAGGTTAATTTAAATTGCAAGCGCTTAAGTAGAAATGCTCTACGTCATAATATTTAAGTGTCTGATGTGAGGAATTTTTTAACAAAACAAGCAAAACAAAGAAATGAAAATCGCTCAAGTAGCCCCCTTGTGGGAACAAGTTCCACCTCCAAGTTATGGAGGAATTGAGTTGGTAGTGAGTCGATTGACTGATGAACTAGTGCGTCGAGGTCATGATGTAACTTTGTTCGCTTCTGGTGATTCACAAACGTTAGCTGATTTAAAAGCAGTTTATCCGCGTGCATTGCGCTTAGACCCGAATGTCAAAGATTATGGCGTGTATGAAACGCTCGAACTCAGCCAAGTTTACCAAAATGCAGCGGAATTTGACATCATCCATTCCCATGTAGGGATTTCGGCATTACCTTTAGCGAGTTTGGTATCCACACCCACAGTTCATACTTTGCATGGTAAATTTACGAACGACAACCGTAATGTATTTTCTCACCATCAAAAGCAAGCATACGTCAGCATTAGTAACGCGCAGCGTCAAATCGATCTGAACTACGTCGGCACAGTATACAACGGAATTAATCCGGCAGATTATCCTTTTGTCGCCAAACCTGAAGAACCGCCATATTTAGCATTCTTAGGACGCTTTTCACCAGAAAAGGGACCGCAACATGCGATCGCCATAGCTAAAAAAACAGGTTGGCGTCTGAAAATGGCTGGAAAAGTCGATTTAGTAGACTCTAAGTTTTTTGAACAAGAAATAGCTACAGAAATCGATGGTCAGCAAATTGAATACCTCGGTGAAATCAACCACGCCGAAAAAGCTGAACTTCTGGGCAATGCTACTATTACGCTTTTCCCCATTAGCTGGAGCGAACCTTTTGGTTTAGTAATGATTGAATCAATGGCTACTGGAACACCAGTAATTGCCATCAACTTAGGTTCCGTACCGGAAGTGATCGCCCAAGGCGTTACAGGTATGGTTTGCCAAAGTTATGATGAAATGGCGGCAACGATTAAATCTGCTTTAGAATTTAGTCGTCAAACTTGCCGAGAATACGTAGAAAACAACTTTAGTGTTAGCCAAATGGTTAACGGCTACGAAGCGGTTTATGAAAAAATAATTCAAGACCGTATTCATTCTAACGGGCGCGTTCGTGTCGGCAATATCCGCTTTTAATTAACGCTTTTTTTCTACTTAAAACAAACAACGATTTTTTGTCAAGGAGGACATTCGTATGAGTATGAGAGCCAACACCTGTCCGTGTTGCGGTGCTTCCCTGCTACGTCATGTCCGTCAAGGTGAATTATACTGGTTTTGTCAATCTTGTCGTCAAGAAGTTCCACAGCTAACAGTTTCTCGCTCGACTAACAAAGAAACCAGAACCACAGGAGTGCTTACTCCTCCAGCAGTCAATTCTTAAATTACCCAGACTGATTCTTAAAGTTCAAAGTTCCTTTAGAAACCCGACTTCTTTAATAAGTCGGGTTTCACAGACAAGAAGTCGGGTTTGGTGGACACTCACCTGGTAAAATCAGGTCAAGGTAATTAATGGGTTTTGGCTGTGTTAGCAGCATTGCTTTATGGTCAGGAAGATTTACGCTTAGAGTCAGTTGCCGATCCTACTCCTGGTAAGGGTGAAGTCGTAATCCTTGTGGGATGTGCGACAACTTGTGGCACGGATTTGAAAGTTTGGCGGCGCGGCGGTCATGCTAAGATGCTTAAGCCTCCGACTTTGTTTGGTCATGAGGCAGCTGGACGAATTGTCGCTAATGGTGCAGGTGTTACGGGTTGGAAAATAGGCGATCGCGTAGTCGCTAATAATTCTGCCCCATGCATGAAATGCTTTTTTTGTCAACGTCAAGAATATTCGCTTTGCCCAAATCTAACTTGGAATAATGGCACTTTTGCGGAGTACTTGAAAATTCCCGCAGCGATTGTACAGCATAATTTATTGCCGATTCCGGAAGATTTGCCCGATGAATTGGCAGCGATGACGGAACCTTTAGCTTGTGTATTGCACGGGGTAGCGCGTTCTAATGTGAAAGCTGGGGATAAAGTAGTCGTATTGGGAGATGGAGCGATCGGCTTGATGTTCGTCGCCAAGTTAGCGTATGATTGCGCTGCTGAGGTGTTTCTGTTGGGTGGTAACGATACTCGGCTAGAAATTGGGAAAAAGCTGGGTGCAGTAAAGACTTTTAATTATCGTCAAATAGCAGATATTCCCAGTTTAGTGAAAGAACTTACCGATGGGTGGGGTGCAGATGTGGTGATAGAAGCGACTGGTGTACCGAGTGTTTGGGAAAGTGCGATCGCCTGCGCTCGTCCTGGTGCTACTGTCAACTTATTCGGTGGTTGTCCGCGAGATACGACAATTACTGTCAATACAGAACAGTTACATTACAGCGAGCTTACACTCAAAGGCGTATTTCACAACACTCCGAAGTTTGTGCGGGAAGCTTTATCACTCATCGCAAGTCGAAAAATTCCCTTTGAGTTACTTATTAGCGAACAGCGTCCTTTGAAAGATTTAGAACAAGTATTTTGTGATATGAAAGCACGTAAAGTAATTAAAGTAGCGATGATTCCCTAAACTATAGTAGCAATGATTCCGTAAGTAGGGTGCGTTACCGCTTCGCGGTAACGCACCTGCGATCGTTAATGGTGCGTTAAACTACCCTTCTCCTTTCGGAGACGCTGCGCGAACGGGTTCCGCGTCAGCGGTACGTTATAACGCACCCTACTAGCGTGACAAGCCTAAAATGTTGCAAAAAAAATTTGTAGGTTGAGGGTAAGTAACTGTAACTTAATATCTAACCAAATCTCCCATTTATCCTCATATTTGGGTAATCCAACACCAAGATCCTGTCGTTTATCGAATTTGGGCAGTCGTTTATTGAATTTGGGCAGTCGTTTATCGAATTTGGGCAGTCGTTTATTGAATTTGGGCAGTCGTTTATCGAATTTGGGCAGTCGTTTATTGAATTTGGGCAGTCGTTTATTGAATTTGGGCAGTCGTTTATTGAATTTGGGCAGTCGTTTATTGAATTTGGGCAGTCGTTTATTGAATTCGGGCAAGCACCGATAATGCACACATTTAGCCAAGCCACGCCACTACGCTATTGACTACGCTATTGACTTTCCCCCTCCTTTTATTCAGCTTCACCAATTAATGTAAACGCAGCCCAGTTTAGCGGTCGAGAATACTCTTGACTTGTTTTCAGCATAGCCTGACGCAAAGCTTGGGCTTTATCAGGATTGTGCTGGAGATTTTTGTAAAATTCAGTCATCAGCAACTTGGTCGAATCATCTGGAACTGTCCATAGGGAAACAATTAGACTGGGTACTCCAGCATAAATCAAGGAACGAGACAATCCGATAACCCCATCCCCTGTAACTCTTCCTCGTCCACCTTCACAAGCGCTGAGAACTAGCAGTTCAGCTTTCAATTTAAATTTAAAATCAAAGATTTCCGCAGCGGTTAGTAAACCATTGTCTTTTCCTGAGGGAGCCAAAGCAATCCAACTTCCCAGAGCTTGGTTATCATCTACCTGTCCGTGGGTTGCTAAATGAATAATTCGCGCTTTGGACATTTGCTGTACAATATTTACCTTGGTGGCATCTTTGCCGATAATCGCTTTGGTTTTGAAGAGATTAGCAATTTCAGTAGCCTCATTTTCTGCTTCTGGTAAAGGATCTAACTGAGTCGGTGGTTCACCAATTTTATTAGATACACTGGGCATAGTCGGATTACCCACAATTAAGAAATCCTTTCCAGACGCTAACTTTCGTTGCTGACGAGTTAGTTGCAAAACTTGAATCGAGGGAGCTGTCAGGATAGTATGTTGCTCGATGAGGTATTTGCCTTTGTCGTCTTGCAAAGCTGGGAACGGAACCCGGAATAACGATTGTTGGGGAATGAAGATGACATGAGCGTTAGGATCTTTAGGTAATTCGGAAGCAATAGGTTTGATTAGGATTTGATGTAGTTGCTTTAACGGTTTATTCCATTCCACCGGGCTAGTTTTGCGGATACTATCAACTACAGTTTCTAGAGAAGTATTTTGTTGTTGCCACAGGGGTTTGAGGTCAACTGGGTGAAATTTGACTTCACCTGTAGGTTTGATTACCCAAATATATAGTTGTGATTCTTGGACTTGTGGTTTACCTGCTAGTTTGAAGTCATCGTAAACAATCGAATATTGCACCAAAGTGGCATTTTGCGCCTTGGCAATTTGTTTCATCTGGGCAATTGTTGGTGGTTCGGGCGATTTCGCCTCTGTGTTACCATTAGCCAAGCGAGATGATATTAACTCGACAAACGCCCTAGCGCGACCGCGTTCAGCAATTTCCAGAGCTGCATCACTTTTATTTTGGGCGATGAGGACTTTTTGTAAAGTGTTGTAGATGCGTCTTTGCGTCTCAAAAATTGAAACTTTATTGGTATCATCTAATTTTTTATCTCGGAGAGATTCATAAATCTTAATTCCCTCGTACAGGGTTTTCTCTGCTGCAAAGAGATTACCAGATTTGTACAATGCAACTCCTAGATTGTTTAAAGAGTGTGCCTCACTTTGACGGTCTTTAATTTCTCGTGCGATCACCAAGTGTTGTTGTTGGTACTCAATCGCTTTGGGATAGTCTCCCAAGCCTTTGTAGGCAAGACCGAGATTTCCCAGTGCCTTACCCTCACTTTGACGGTCTTTAATTTCTCGTGCGATCGCCAAGCTTTCTTGATGGTACTCAATCGCTTTGGGGTAGTCTCCCAAGGAATCGTAGGTAACACCAAGATTTCCCAGTACACCACCCTCACTTTGACGGTCTTTAATTTCTCGTGCGATTGCCAAGAGTTGTTGTTGGTACTCAATCGCTTTGGGGTAGTCTTCCAAGGAATCGTAGGTAACACCGAGATTTCCCAGTGCATTGCCCTCACTTTGACGGTCTTTAATTTCCCGTGCGATCACTAAGAGTTGTTGTTGGTACTCAATCGCTTTGGGGTAGTCTCCCAAAAAATAGTAGGCAACACCGAGATTTCCCAGTGCAGCACCCTCACTTTGACGGTCTTTAATTTCTCGTGCGATCGCCAATCTTTGTTGTTGGTACTTAATCGCTTCGGGGTAGTCTCCCAAGGAATTGTAGGCAATACCGAGATTTCCCAGTGCATTGCCCTCACCTTGACGGTGTTTAATTTCTCGTGCAATTTTTAAACTTTGTTGATGGTACTCAATTGCTTTGGGGTAGTCTCCCAAGGAATCGTAGGCAACACCGAAATTTCCCAGTGCAGCACCCTCACCTTTACGGTCTTTTATCTCCCGATAAATAATTAGTGCTTGTTGCCAAGACTGTATTGCTGCTGTAAATTGACTGGTTTTAGCCTGCTGAATACCTTGCTGCAACAATTTATCTGCTTCGGCTTTTTGTTGATTTACTGTTTGCGCCAATACCTGCGACGCTGTAAATACCATCGATAAATTAGGAACCCAAGAAGTCGAGAAAACCACCAACAGACAAACAAACGCACTCAATCCCAAATTATGGAAACGCATCATATGAATAATTCTGCACAAAGGTTGGTAAAGCGATCTATAAAAATGTGGTTAATGCAATAGACATCAACCGAATTTAATTATGCGTTGCCCGAAACCCTTGTAGAGACGTTTTGCCGGAACGTCTCTACGTCTTTTCTGTACGTTACCCGAAACCCTAGAGACGCGATAAATCGTCTTGAGACGCGATAAATCGCCGTCTCTACATCCAGGACAACAAAGGCGATTTCTCTGCCGAAGTCAGCATTTATTTCTGCAAAAAAGGGAAAACTATGATTACACCCTCTATGGAGGGAAAATCACCATTTAATCCCAAAAAGAAAAAATGCTAAAAAAATCTATACTGAATTTTCTGATTGTACCGTGTTCTGTAGTTTACTTAATTTGCCTGGGAATCCTTTCTGATTCCAAAGTTAATGCTTTACCAGGGCAAAGTACAGAAGAAGTCGGCACTTGGATTAAAGCTAATTCTACACTTCGTCCCAGCCGTGGAGAGCGCTTTTTGATTCAAAAGACTGATACAGCAGCACAGCGATTTACTTTTCAAGCATCGGTGCTGCCACCTGGGAAAGTCGGTTTTACCAAAGACCGCAGCAGAATACGCACCGAACGGATTGCGATGTATGATGCAATTAACGGGATTACGGCTCAACGGTTGCAAGAATCGTTGCGGGTGATTTATGGGTTAGATATTTATCAAGATTTTAATCGCGCTCAGGTGATATATGAGTATCCGAATGAGAGTGCGATAAATAATGCGCGTTTGGCGAAAACCCCTATTAGAGAAGCTTTACAGGGAGAATTGCGTGTAGGCGATCGCTACGCATACTGGGTAGAAGTTGCTCAACCCAAAGAAGGTAAAGCCTTCACCGGTCAGATGACAGTTTTGCTCAAAAGCGATTTAGACAAGTTGGAAGCCGAATTGCGAAATCGTTAGTGTAGAGTTTGCCAATCGCCAGAAAAGATACTTTCAACAGCGATTGTAATTCGCAGCAAGTCTTCTTTTAGCAGCGGGGGCCATTCAATTCCAGCTTTACGCCCCGCTGCAAACAACTGTTGACTTTTGATGCTTAATTGATACAGCGAGTTAGCTAGTTCCCTCTCTATAATTGTAGCATCCTTGAGTTCTTCAAAAACCACTTTCAACGCCAATAAAATCGAAGTAACGTGACCAGGTACAGGTGGTTTTCCGTGTTGCATCCGCATTAACAGGGCATCTGAGTTTTCCTCAGTTGTTATTGCCTGGTCAATAAGCAATTTGCGAGCAGTTTCGTAATTCATTTTTACAGAGTACCATTGAAGCGCACATAGAAGGCGATCGCGCTAAAAGTCGCTACTGTCAACTTTACTTTTTTCTCATGTTTCAAATAGGTACGCTTAAAACAGAGCTTTATATTCCTTAGGACTTACGCACTCTTTCACGGACGGGACGAACCACAAAGACACGTTCGCGCTTCGCGTCTTTGAAGGAGAAGGACACGTTCGCCCTTGGCGTCTGGTGAAGGAGAAGGTTCATAGGGTTTAAGAGAGTTTTTGCGTAAGTCCTATGCCTGTTGGGAAAACGCAGGAACTTCGAGGCTACTTAATATCTTGCCATATTGCAATTAAGTTAAGTTCTTTCATCGCGAAAGGCTTGAAACAAAATATTTTTATTAATTTTTAAGTTTTTAACTTTATGAAAAGAGTGATTATCTAATTAAGTAGGCGAGCATCAATAAATTTAACTTACTTTTCTTTTCTGCCCGATGCCCGATGCCCGATGCCCGATGCCCTATGCCCTATGACCTATGCCCTATGAATGATGTTAATTTTTATTAATCTACCTAGTTACGATTAAGTTAAAGTCAGGGCATTGCTGATTCTGAAACTTCATCAAGTTATAAATCCGATTATTAAGTTTTTGATAATACTTGTGTCGGCTTGTACGCTCATGCCCCAATATATTGCCGGAATTGGTACGCTTAAAAGAACTAAGCTAATGATTAAATTGAGGTCTGATGACTCCTACGATTATGCGTCAGCTTTGGACTGTGGTTGAAACAGCCCATTCCAAGACCCTCTTGCAACTAGACGATGCTAGCTTGGTGCAATGGTTAGTCAAACAAACCAAAACGCAAGCATTGTTAGATTGTAACGAAACCGATTTTCTCTGTGACTACATTCAAGCCAGGTTAAGCCTGATTCGTGACATCGCTCATGACCGACAATGTTACGGCTAAGACAATCATGATTGATTCGTGGTTAGTGGTTGGTTGTTAGTGGTTAGTCGATAGTCGATAGTAATTAGCAACTAACAACCAACAACCATCAACCAACAACCATCAACTAATAACTAACCACTATTAACTTTTTCGCGGCAAATAACCTTCTACCAAGCAGTCGGAACCTACTACACGCCAACTAACACGTTCTAAAGGCAAAGCCTCAGTCATAGTGGTGAAGCCTAAGTCACCCACAGGTGTGGGTGCATTGTTACCACCAATGATTTTCGGAGCGATAAAGGCAAGAATTTTTTGTATAGCACCTTGAGCGATCGCACTGGCTGCTAGCATTCCACCACACTCCCACAAAACGCTGCAAAAACCCCGCTCATACAGATAAGCCATTACCTTATCTGGCGTGAGTGGAGTTAGTTCCAGCACCTCTACTCCCTGTTTTCGCAACAATTCTTTAACATCAGGGTTAGCATCTACTTCTGTTAACACCAAAGTGGGAGCTTCCGAAGTTTCCCACAAGTGAGCATTTTCTGGCAATCTCAGACTGCGACTCATCACCACCCGCAAAGGATTATTTGCCCCCTCTTGATGGCTGGTTAAATAAGGATTATCCTGTCGCACTGTATTACCACCGACAATTACAGCATCGCAAGCTTCCCGCAGTTGATGTACTTCATTGCGGGCATCTCGGTTTGTTACCCAAGCACTGTGACCGGCGCTGGTAGCAATTTTGCCATCTAAAGTCATGGCATATTTCAAAATGCCCAAAGGTCGTTTGTAGAGAATACGATGAACAAAACCTTCATTTAGCTTTTGGCAAGCAACTTCATCCACCCCTGCCACAACTTCTATCCCAGCGGCGCGTAAACGGGCAATGCCACCCCCCGCAACCAGGGGATTGGGGTCAACCATCCCCACCACCACTTTTGCCACCCCAGCGGCAATTAACGCTTCCGAACAAGGCGGAGTGCGTCCGTAGTGATTGCAAGGTTCTAGGCTGACATAAATTGTCGCTCCACGAGCGCGATCGCCAGCTGCTTTCAGGGCAAAAACTTCCGCATGAGGTTCGCCAGCACGAGGATGAAATCCCTCCCCGACAATCTCGCCATCTTTGACAATTACCGCTCCCACTAAAGGATTTGGCGAAGTGCGTCCGGTAGCGCGACGGGCAAGTGACAAACACCGCTGCATCATGCGCGAGTCAAAGTCATTTCCCACCATTTTCTGCAAGTGTGAATTCAAAACCAACTGCCGACTTTACTAAAAGTGCATTTTCTTCACTGTAATCGTCTACGAATGCATTTGGTTGATCGACCACTGGAGAATTGGTAATTGGTAATTGGGAAAAAGGTAATGGGTAATTGGGCATTGGGCATGGGGCATTGGGGAGGCAGTGCCGTGCGGAGGTTCCCAAGGCAGCGCGTTGCGCGGGTTCCCCGCGTTGTAGCGACTGCCGTTCCGTTGAGGCACCTGCCGTCATTGGTAATAATTTTTTTCAAGCGTCCAAGCGTCCAAGCATCTTAGCGTCCCATTCCCCATTTTCTATTCCCCATGCCCCATGCCCATTGCCCCATGCCCAATTACCCATTCCCCATTCCCCTCATGACTGTGCCAATTTTATCTGCTGCCACCATCTATTTAAGGGATAATAAAGCACAGGTGCCCAGAGACTACTGAGAATAGCAGAGGCAAGGGCGACTTTTTGGTAATATGTCCAGATGTCTTGGACATTGCGATCGCCCATCCAAGTTAATAACGACGCAAAAATAGTTTCTTCTAAAACTGTCATTCCAAAGACAATTAAGGCAATAGAAATAAAGTCTTCTTGGATAAAACGCTGTTTCTGCATGAAACCAGTAATCATTCCCACTATCCCCAAACTAATAGCATGACTGGGGTTGGGCGATGTCATGGCATCTTGAAGCAGCCCCAAAACTATACCTGCTAATGCTCCTTGAAAAACCGTGCGCTTTACGCTCCAAGATACTACCCAAATCAATAGCCAGTTAGGTGCAATTCCCAATAATTCCATACCAGGAAGGCGGGTAGGCAACATCATCAAACATAACAGTACAGACCCAACCGTCACCGTCAAATCTAGCACTTGACGCAACTGGGGATTCCATTGAGAAACAGGCTTAATTTTCGGTTTCGATGGCGGTTTCGATTGCGATTTTGATGGCGATTTTCGCTCTGGCGACTTTGGCTTTTGCTGCCTGCTGCGACCTAATGCAGGAATTTTCATTATTTTTATTTTTAATATATTTGGGAAAATTTTATTAGACTATTGCGGCTTTTGATTTGTGGCAGGTTTTGCTGGCTGTTGAATTTCCGGCGTTTGGTTTTCCGGCTTGGGAGATACAGTTACCCAATCCAAAGACCGAATTGACGAGGAAAGTTCTATTGTTGCCACTGATGCTGGGAGTTTCTTTAAATTCAGAGATTTTACTCGTCCTACCGCCAAGCCAGAAGGAAACTTCTGACTGTAATTAGATGTAGAAACTAAATCTCCAGGCTTGACATTGGGAACTTTTTCATAAAATTCCAACACACCATCAGCAGAAGCATCTCCACGCAAAACGCCTTTAGCTCCAGTGCGGCTAATTGTTACACCTACTTGGCTCTTGAGGTCGCTAATTAACAACACGCGGCTGGAATTGTCAGTAACTTTTTCTACCAAGCCTACCAATCCACCCTCAGCCTTGACAATGTAACCTTCTTGTATTCCGGCACGGCTACCGCGATTGATAGTTACTTGTTGCCACCAATGGTCGGCACCGCGTCCTACTACCCGCGCCGCAATTGGGCGGGCTGCTGGTGGTTCTTTTTCAACGTAACCGAGTAAGTCTTTGAGCTTTTTATTTTGCCTTTCCAAATCTTCTATGCGCGTTTTCAACTCCAACACCCGCGCATCCTTAACACGTTCTTCTTGAGTTGGACCTGTGTGCAACATTTGCAACGGACGGGTCATTTCTTCATACATACCCAGCAGAAGACCGCCTTGAGTTTGTCGAAGCATCCAAGCGCCACCAACTACTAAACCTAGCAGCCCGATTTGTAATCCTTTCCGCTCCCACCAGCGACGCGAAGTAAACATATATACCTTTTTTCTAAGAATATTTTTGCAAAAGATATTGGATTCACTTGATGTAGAACCCAATATCTAAAATTGTTCCATGTGTTACATATTGCGAGAACGTCCGCTGAAAACACGTTCCAGCTGCTTGAAGTTCTCTAATACACGCCCTGTTCCCAGCACAACACAGCTCAAAGGGTCAGCCGCTACGTGGGTGACAATGCCTGTTTCATGACTAACTAGTGTATCCAAACCTTTCAGCAAAGCGCCACCACCGGCTAACATAATGCCGCGATCGATAATGTCTGCTGCCAGTTCTGGAGGTGTCCGTTCTAGTGTTCGCTTCACAGCTTCAATAATTACTGAAAGCGGTTCCGCCATACTTTCACGAATTTCTGGACCTTTGATGGTGACAGTGCGCGGTAGTCCAGAGAGCAGGTGTAAACCTCGGACTTCCATCATCGCTTCTTCGTCTTCATGAGTGGGATAAGCTGAACCAATGCTAATCTTGATATCTTCGGCGGTGCGTTCTCCAATCACTAAGTTATGAACTTTTTTCATATACTGCATGATCGATTCGGTCAGTTCATCACCAGCGATGCGAACTGATTCGGAGATTACCGTACCTTGAAGACTCAACACTGCAACTTCTGTGGTGCCACCACCAATATCGATAATCATGTTTCCAGTCGGTTCAGCAACAGGTAGCCCTGCACCAATTGCCGCTGCTACTGGCTCATCGATTAAATAAACTTCTCTTGCACCTGCTTGGGTGGCTGCATCCATTACAGCTCGCCGTTCTACACCTGTGACTCCACTGGGAATACCTATGACAATCCGTGGTAAAACCAGAGATTTGCCCTCATTTACACGCTGAATAAAGCTTTTTAGCATTAACTCGGCTGTATCGAAGTCAGCGATTACACCATCGCGCAAGGGGCGCAGCGCAATCACATTTCCCGGTGTCCGACCAAGCATTTTTTTCGCTTCATCTCCAACTGCCAGTGCTACCTTTTCGTTTTGATCGATGGCAACTACTGAAGGCTCTTGGAGTACAATACCTTTACCAGATACATAAACTAGGGTGTTGGCGGTACCGAGGTCGATACCCATATCCCGCGATAAGGAAAATTTACTGAAAAGACCCACGCCTCTCTACGCCCCCTAATATTTAATACTTTTGACAACTACCATAAGAGTGATTTGTGCTGGATTTTATTACGTTTTTTATCTATAGTCTAGTAAAATAGACTATTTTCTCAGTAATATTTGGGAATCTTTACTATGTTTAAGACTATTACTTTTTGATATTCTCCCGCTAGATCAGTAGATCCGTATAAAATTTTCGGTAAAATAGCGAAAATTTTCTCATTTGTTAAGTAATTATAATTGTTAATTATTTAACATATTTTCAATTGCTTTGCAATTAGCTATTATGGAAGTCAGGAGAAGTCAGTACACCTGTACTAAAGCGTGAAAGATATGAGCATCAATGTTGTGACTTTGGTTGGTCGTGTTGGCACTGACCCAGATATGAAGTATTTTGAGTCGGGTAAAGTTAAGTGTCGGTTAACACTGGCAGTAAATCGGCGATCGCGCAACAGTGATGAACCCGATTGGTTTACCCTAGAATTATGGGGAAAAACGGCGGAAGTAGCAGGTAACTACGTAAAAAAAGGCAAGCAAATCGCCGTTAAAGGTTCCTTAAAGTTCGACTCATGGAGCGATCGCAATACCGGCATCACTCGCTCATCACCAATTATCCAAGTAGACCAACTAGAGTTGTTGGGTTCCAAGCGGGATGCAGATGATATGGGGGATGACTTTAATAACTGAGAATGAAGCATCGGGCATCGGGCATCGGGCATCGGGCATAGAAAGAGATTTGGCTTTATTCTCAATTCCTAATTTTCAATCTTCAATCTTCAATTCCCAATTCCCATTGCCCAATGCCCATTGCCCAGTTAATAACTAATTTGCAGCGTTACTGATGCGTCTACTTCTTGTTCTCCACCAACAACGGGGGTAGAAGCATCTTGTGCTTCTAACTTGGCGCTCCTACTATATGCTATAGGCGGTGGGGTGGGTGCATTCGCATTATTAACTTGAATGCTGACTATTTCTTTGGATTTAAAGCCTAAAGAAGCAAAAACGGCATCAGCTTGTTGTTGAGCTTCTTGGGTAGCTTTTCTGAGTGCTTGTTTTTGGGCTTGAGCGATCGCTGAATCACTAGCGACAAAACTAACACTATTAATCTGCGTAGCTCCCACTTTCACCGCTTCGTCTAATAATGTACCAGCTTTCTCAATAGGAATGCGAAAACTTACAGTATTTGTAGCCGCATATCCTGTAATTCGCTGCACATTATTGTTATAGCTATAAACTGGGTTAAGTCTAATACCCGTAGTTTCTAATTTATCTACATTCCGGCTTTTGAGCAACGCTACCACGGCTGACGATCTGCGGGCAGCTTCTTGTTGTACATCTTGTGCAGTCTTACCTTGAACTTCCACACCTAGATTTACTAGAGATAAAGTTGTCGGAATTGATTCCATCCCGCGACCAGTAACGGTGAGGGTTCGCAACATTTTTTCTCTTTCTTCTGCTAAACCAGGTTGAGCAAAACTTATACATGCAATCAAGACAAAAGGCAGTGTTTTCCACATTTTGCCAGCATTAAACCGAGAACCAGCTAAAACAGTTGTATTCATACTTTGTTCCACTCCTCAAACAATTATTTGTAGACGCTTCAACTATTGCGTCACCAGTGATATGTTCCTACTTTCGCACTGCAATAGTCAAAGGTGAGAGCGGTTACATTTTTTGCAACTGAAATAGTGGTAATTGTTAATGGTTAGGGGTTAGTAGAAGAGGATCGGGTGTTTTGTCAGCGAATTATGACAAATCCGGCTTTAGTTAGTAACCTTGCCAGTATGGCATTCCATATCTTTAAGCTGGGTTGTAGTGCCTTCTGGTATCCCTCATCTTTAATTTAGCCAGATGACTGGGAAAAAGATAGTTGATTCTCATAGCATAGTTATTAACAAAAAACGTTATTTTTTGCTAGACATTACATTTGTTTTATATTTTGCAATTCCCAGATTCTTTTTTTTTCAATTCAGTGTTAACCAATATTTTTAAATACTATTTTCAATAACTCAGCTTTTGTAAAAGGCTTGGTCAAATAGCCTGAAGACCTAACGATTTTTGCCTTTGCTCTATCTTTCAAACCTGTTCTTCCTGTCACCATAATTACAGGTATACTTTTGAAAGATGAATGTTTACGTAATAACCGACAGAATTCATAACCGCCTATATTTGGCATTTCAACATCTAGTAAAATTAAATCTGGTTTGCTGCGGATGACTTGTGTTAAAGCTTTCAATGGATCGTTAATTCCGATAACAGAAAATATTTGATCGTCTAAAAATAGTTTCATAACATTCAAGACACTTGAACTATCATCGATACAGACGATTTTGTAACTTTTTTTGTTTGTATATTGTTCTTGTTTGTTGGGAATATTATCATCTAGAAGAATGCTTTCTTGTGACAATTCTTGTCCAGTTGTTATTTCTGTTGGTGGTTGAAGGTTTAAAGGTTGAAAAGACGACTGTTGAAAAACTGCTGACTCGATAATTTTCGGATTTCGTGATTTGTTTTCACACTGTTCAACTAATGAAGGCACATCTAGATAACAGAACTTTGGCATATCGTTCAAGAAGCTTTCAGGAGTAATTTCATAATTACCCTCGTTTAAAAGAACAAATGACTTCAAGACTTCTAATGCCAATTCCTTGATGAGGATACTTGCTTGTTCGGAGCTAATATATTTCTGCTCGACTAGCCAGCAAATAGCCATATAATCTGGACGTGGTGTTATTTGGTTTTCAACACTAGTTTCAAATCTTGCACGCAACTGCTGCTTAATTCCACTATTTAAAGTAAGAATTTCTTGACTCAAGTGCTGCAACTTTCTATCAAGCAAATCAAACATATTATTTAAATAGCAGGCATAAACTAGTTTTCCCTTCTCTACATAGATTAACCAAGATTCTGAAGCACTAAATACTTGCAAACAACAAGTAGAAGAATTACTGGTTATTTGACTTAATAGAGATAAAGGTTCTAATTTCTGTGAAATTCTGTATCGAAAAATAGGAAATGTATTCATTGTAAATACTCTTTACTCAAGTCAACAATTGTCTAGATTTTCAAGAACAGGGAAACGTTCAAAACATAATTAAAACTGAGCTAGTCCCTTTTTTAGTTTGATAAATTTTCACCCGTCAATTAATACAGTGTTGGAAAAATTAATTTAATTGGAATTTCCGACACTAGCATGTAAATTCTGAAAAATATCTACTGTTGTTTGGAGATAAAAAGAAACTTGGTCAAATGAATTATTAGTCATTTCCGAAATTTTGACAATTTTTTCATCTCTATTAGTAACTTTTGTAGACGTTTATATTTAAGATACTGTTGCCGACGCTTAACTTTTTGAGAAGTTTACCCTAAGGTTTTTCGCAGACTCAAGATATTTTATTTTGTGAGATTAATTAGCGCACCCCCAGTTTTAGCAGTGTCAGAGGCATTACCGAGGAGGGGAAAAGGGAAAAAGAAAAAAAGCTTTTCATTTCTTGTGGTATTTTGAAGAATCTGCATTAAATATGCAGCAAAGTTAAAAGAACGAATGCTTTGCGGAAGAATTTTAAGAACGCATTCCTTTTTAATCGAAAGCCTCATTTGCTCGATGGAATCTAAAGTATGGTTGGTTGTTAATGCAAGTTTTGAGTGCTTCACTTGCAATGATTGTTAATCGAATCTTAGAACGATCGCCCGATCGCGATTGCTTTTGATGATAGATGACTACTCGATCCGCAATTGCTGCGACTCCCCCAATCCCCAGTAGCTTTGTCAAACGCGATCGCGCTCATCGGTACTCAGATTGTGCAAAAGATAAATTTTTTAATGCAAACACATGCAGAAGCTAACACCTTCACAGATAGGCGTACTTTGAAATTTGAGGAAAGCACCCTAAGTAGTAGCTGAAAATTAGTGATACTACTTAAGATAACAGCAAACTTTGAAAATGTTTAATTTTTACTCTTTGATGCAGTCGAGAAAGCTATTCCGACTAGGTTAATTTTTATTACAACAACGTAGAATCGCACATAGCTGATCCAAAAGTTATTTCACCTAGATATTACAGAGTTTTTGCACTCCCGTCCGGAAATTAATTGAAATAAAAGCTTAATAAGTCGGTGTAGCGGAAATAATCAGTAAACCTGATGCCGATCTAACATAGGATGATGTCAAACGGGTGGTTGTAGATGTGCAGGCAATCAGAAAAGTACCCACCACCGTAACGCTAGCTAAAATCAAGCAGGATGCTAAGTAAGTGGCAGGAAGATTTCAAACTATCTTAATAAACTTAAATTGCACTTAATAAACTTAAATTGTAGGGGAGCCAGTGCGTTGCGGTCAGTCCACGGGCGCGGTTGCCTGTACCGTCTATTCGTAGTGGCTCTCCCGTTGGGAGGTTCCCTCCGTTGTAGCATAGCCGCGTTGCGTTATGCTTTTAGCTAACGCACCAACGACTGTATGCTTTTACCTAACGCACCAAAGACAGTCGTTGGTGCGTTGCGCTCTTGCACAACGCACCCTACAGTCTAATTGGGAAAACTTTGACCTGCTGCGTCTTTGTCGATTGTCGGTAGTTCCGGTGTCTGAGTATTATTGCAGCGTCTGTTGGAATTAGCAAAAGCTACCAATTAATTTAAAGAAGCTGATTGTAGCGCATCTATAATAATTGGTTTAAATAAAAGAGAAGGATTTTTACAGAACCAATGCAGTTTTTAGGTGCAATTAACTTCTCTTTGCCTCTGCTGGCAAGCGCAACAGAAACAGCAGACAGTTCAATGGTACTAGCAGCCGTGCTGCTAAGTTTAGTAGTGATTTACCTCGCCAGCAAAGTTGGTGGGGAGTTATCCAACCGATTTGGTTTACCACCTGTGTTGGGTGAACTCGTTAGCGGTGTGGTGGTGGGTGTGTCTGTTCTACATCTGTTGGTGTTTTCTTCTGGTGGTACAGACAGTTCTAATTTGATTATTAGCTTTCTCCAAAGCACTGCCGGTTTAAGTCCAGATGCTGCTGCTGGGGTATTTGCAGCGCAGTCTGAGGTGGTTTCGGTTTTGGCAGAACTGGGTGTGATCATTTTGCTGTTTGAAATCGGCTTGGAGTCGAATTTAAAAGACTTGATGGCAGTGGGTATTCAAGCTAGTGTTGTGGCAGTGGTGGGGGTAGCAGTACCCTTTACTGCTGGCACTGTCGGATTGATGACTTTGTTCGGTATCGATGCCTTACCAGCGATTTTTGCCGGGGCAGCTTTGACTGCAACGAGTATTGGTATTACTTCTAAGGTATTGTCAGAATTGGGGCGGCTCAGTTCTAGAGAAGGACAGATTATTCTCGGTGCTGCGGTGATTGACGACGTACTGGGAATTATCGTTTTAGCGGTAGTTGCTAGCCTAGCCAAAAATGGTACGGTGGATGTCAGCCAAGTTGTTTATTTGATTATCAGCGCTAGTGGTTTTCTGTTGGGTGCGATCGCTCTCGGTAACTTTTTCAATAAATCTTTTGTGGCGATCGCTGATAAACTTCAGACACGCGGCGGATTGGTGATACCTGCTTTTATCTTCGCCTTTCTCATGGCATATCTTGCCGCAGCTATTCAACTAGAAGCGATTCTCGGCGCATTTGCGGCTGGTTTAGTCTTGGAAGAGACTGATAAGCGCAAAGAACTGCAAAAGCAAGTCATTCCCATTGCTGATATGCTGGTGCCGATTTTCTTTGTGACTGTTGGCGCAAAAACCGATTTAGGAGTCTTAAACCCAGCAATTCCCAGCAACCGTGAAGGTTTAATTATGGCTACTTTCCTGATTTTAGTCGCCATTTTCGGTAAAGTAGTTACAGGCTTAACGGTGTTTGGTCAACCGGGAATTAACCGCTTGGCAATTGGTGTGGGAATGATTCCCAGAGGCGAGGTTGGCTTAGTGTTTCTTGGTATTGGCTCTTCTATTGGTATTCTCTCCAAACCACTGGAAGCAGCAATTATCATGATGGTTATTCTTACCACCTTTTTAGCTCCTCCTCTGTTACGAATTGTATTTCCCGATTCAGAAGCGGTGGGTGTTGCAAGCGAACTGATTTTAAACACTTCTGGTACACCGTTGGCAGTTGAATCACCAACTGCGATCAATTCAAAGTCAAATGATGCCGCAAATCCAGAAGCAACCCCAGATGGGCATTAATCAAAGTCCCACTTAAAGACGTATTTTTAACAGAGTTATGAGTGAGTAGTTAATTAAAAACTGCTCATTCATAACTCAGTAATCTGTCATGGGTAAAAGCGAGCAAAGAAAGGAAACTTTTTATCTTTAACATCCGTCGCCTAAAAATGTAAAATATTAGCAGTTTTTTTTCTAATTATTACTAACATAATGTTATTTGTTTGCAGTCTTCCCCTTCAAGCGTCCCAATAATCGATGCGATGTTTTACAAGCAATTAGGAAGTAATACTTACAAGTTTTGCCTCATCAGTTAACAACAGTTGAAATTTTTGACGAGCGTGCATCAGCATCAATTACCAGAAACAACTCAACACAAATCCCTGCTTGAGTCAAGTATCATAAGCGTGAGATTGACTGCTGACTTTAATTGGTGGTTACTTCTTTGTTAGTGCAATCGAATACTCGAACGATGCTGCAAAGTGATGTGCTAACAACATGAAAAATTCAAAGCAAAGTGCATTCATGGCGTCATTAAATGTATTTTGATACCAAAGCACGCTTCGCAGACAGTTTGGGGGCAAGGGTAGTGAAGATTTGCCAATATTTTGACAGATTGACAGATAAACGCAAACGCGAATCAGGAGAAAGAACTGTGAAACTACACTGGCTACTACCTGGCACTTTTGGAACTATCTTCATGTTATCGTCACCGACTTTGGCTGCAAGATTGGAATCCTGGCGTTTTGATGTTAATCAAAATCGGTTGGAAATTAATACCACCGGAGATGTTCAACCCCAAGCGCAATTACTCTTCAATCCCACGCGCTTGGTAATTGACTTGCCAGAAACAACATTTGAGCGATTCTCCGTAGGAGAGGCTACGCCAACGCCAAACCAACAGCAGTTAAATGGCGGATTTCGCTCTATCAATGTCACGCAGCTGGATAAATCATCTCGCATAATCGTTGAACTTAGCCCAGGTTATACTCTAGACCCCAAACAGGTGAAATTTGTTGGCATAACTGCCAGTCGCTGGACGGTACAATTACCAAAACCAGCTGCACAGCAAGTCGCTTCCCCCAGAAATCTTTACAATGTGGTGATAGGAAATAACAAACCAGATGCCAAAATTGCCAACACCACAAACGCGGGGACGCAAATCGAGAATTTACTTACAACAGGAGATGGCTTTTTTATCCGCACGACTGGTGCCCGTCCTCAAGTTGATATAAATCGCAGCGACGACAGAAAGTCAATTAATATCGATATTGCCGGTGCCTCTTTATCGCCTAATTTGCAGCGCGAACGGACAATTAATCGCTATGGTGTCAAGCGCATTCAATTCACTCAGCGGGAAACACAACCACCTGTTGTTCGCATAACTATGCAGGTAGATAAAAATAGTTCAGATTGGCGGGTAAATGTTAACAGTCCCCGTGGTTTGGTACTTCTGCCCAGTACTGTTGTCAGATTGCCAGCTAGTAGTAATCTGGATAATACAAGTGGCACTAGCTCCTTACCACAACTACCGCCAAATACTCCCACAGATAATAAACTCTCTACAATTAAGTCTGTGGAACTTGTCGGTAATGGTACGCAATTGCTCCTCAAAGGCGATCGCACTTTATCTGCTACTGGTGGCTGGGATAGAGCTTCTGGTTTATTCCGTATCAGCATCAATAATGCTAGATTAGCACCTTCAATCAAAGGTCCGGTTTTAAATAGCAATAGCCCGCTAGCTAGAGTCCGTCTGCAATCGTCAGGCTCAAATACTGTGCTTGTTTTTGTCCAACCAAATCCGGGAGTACAAATTGGGGAACTAAACCAAACCAATAGCCAGACTATAGCTTTACAATTAAAACGTTCTGTGCAACGTTCTGGGCGAATCATACCCCCGATTAGTGGTTTACCTCCCTTACCACTACCAAGTCAAGTTCCATTTCCAGATCCAAACGCTCGATATCCCGCACCATCGCGCAGTCGTCCCCGCATTCCGTCGGGACGAGTGGTAGTTATGATCGATCCTGGACACGGTGGTAAAGACTCTGGTGCCGTTGGCATTGGGGGACTGCAAGAGAAAAATATCATCTTGCCGATTAGTCAAAAGTTGGCGCGGATTTTGCAGCAAAGTGGGGTGCAAGTGATACTGACAAGAAATTCTGATTATTTTGTCAGTCTTCAGGGAAGAGTAGATTTAGCAGATCGAGCTAATGCTGATGTATTTATCAGTATTCACGCTAATTCTGCCGGTTCAGAACGTCCGGATGTCAGCGGATTGGAAACGTATTACTACGACAGTGGTTTAGGCTTGGCTCGTATAGTCCATAACAGCATTCTCCGAAGTGTGAATGTTAGAGATCGAGGAGTGCGACGAGCGCGATTTTACGTTTTGAGAAAAAGTTCTATGCCTTCAATTCTCGTAGAAACTGGTTACATGACTGGTCGGGAGGATATCGCTAAACTAAGAAATTCACAATATCAAAATCAAATGGCGGAGGCGATCGCTCGCGGTGTCCTCCAGTACTTAAAGCAAAGATAACTCAATTTAGCCAATCTAAGTAAATACACAATCATGATTTTTTCAACTGAGCAATAAAAATGTGTAACTAAAAAAGAGCCGCTCACCATCTACAACACTCATGATAAAAATAGATTTTCCCTAACCCAAGCGACGGCAGGTGCTACAACGCTTGGTACCCCAACGCCAGATGCCCCAACGGAACGGCAGTCGCTACAACGCGCTTAACCCGCGCAACGCGCTGCCTCGGAAACCTCCGCACGGCACTGGCTCCGCAACGCACTGCCTCCCCAAGCGCCTTCCTAATCCAGAGGTGATTAATTTTCCGCTATAACACCCCACATATATTTTTCTCAATATCACAGAATGAGAATATCTGACACCGTGTCGTAAGTAGGGGCAATTCATGAATTGCCCCTACAAGATTTTAGGAAAAGCGCTCATTCCTAAATATTAAAGAGTAGCACCTCACCTTTATAGGCAGAGGGGAAGGGGGCGATCTTGCAGGGGGAGCAAGCCCAACCCCAACGAAGTGGAGCGAATTGCGGAACATGGGTATGAAGCCCCGTCCTTCTTTGTCCGCTTGGCACAGGAAGGAGTACAAGCGTATGTCTTGCGCCTCTCCCCCCTGCAAGATCGCTCCCTGCTAAGAACTGCCTCTTTTCACCAGCTTTGCCTCACCAACTGACAGCACTTGACATTTATCTAACTTTGTGCAAAAAACACCAAAAATCCATTTATACATCAATTCTTGGCTGATTCAAGTGTAATTAACCCGAAGATCGCTAAGTATGAGTTATTCTGATAAGCTCTTTTTTGGTGTAATCTGATGCTTTAAAGACAGAACTTTTATGCTTTAACATCATGGCAAATTGACTATTGCGTGCTAAAATTTTACGCCATTAGCTGTGTCTTTAATACAAGCGCACGCGCCATGAGCGCAGCATCAAAGCTAAAGATTGGGCGGTGACGGTGTGAGGATTTATCAATATTTTGACGGATTGACGGCTCCCATGAATGCGAATCAGGAGAAAGGACTGTGAAATTACACTGGTTACTACCCGGTACTTTTGGAAGTATTTTGATGCTATCGTCGCCAACTTTGGCGGCGAAATTGGACTCTTGGCGTTTTGATGCCAACCAAAACCGATTAGAAATTAATACTACAGGCGCTGTTCAACCCCAGGCACAATTAATCTTTAACCCGACTCGTTTAGTAATTGACTTGCCCGGAACAACCTTTGGGCGTCCGCAGCTAAGGCAGCAGGTAGGTGGTGCAATTACCTCAATTCGTGTCGGGCAGTTTGATGAACAAACAACTCGCATCGTCGTCGAATTGATTCCTGGTTATACCCTAGACCCCAACCAGGTCAAATTTGTCGGCACAACTGCTAGCCGCTGGACTGTACAAATACCAACGCCAGTAGCAGAGCGAATAGGAACTCAGCCCACAGACATTGCCGCGACGCAACCAACAGCTACCAACGCCTTACCGCCCAGAAATATTTACAATGTGGTGACAACCCAACCGAGTAGTTTAGCCCCAGCTACGAAGGCATCGGCTATCAGCGCCGCACAAGGAACGACTCAAATTGAAAATTTGCGGATTACAGGGGATGGATTTTTTGTCCGCACGAGTGGCAGTAATCCTCAGATTCAAATAAATCGCAGCGACGATAGAAGGGCAATTAATATTGACATCGCTGGCGCATCTTTATCACCAACTTTGTTGCAACGGGATGTGCCGGTTAATCGCTACGGTGTCAACCGCATCCAATTTTCGCAACTACAAACCAGCCCACCTGTTGTCCGCATGACTATGCAGGTAGACCAAAATGGTTCTGACTGGCGGGCAAGTAGCAGTAGTGTTGGTGGTTTTGTAGTTCTACCGAATACTGGTGTAGTCAGATTACCGGGAAGTAGTAATATTCCACCAGTTCCTGCAAGCAACAACCCACGCCCCATCCCACCACCAGTTGTAGCCAACTTGCCAGCAACAATTCAGTCTGTAGAACTGGCAGCTACTGGCACGCAATTGATAGTTAGAGGCGATCGCAATTTATCGGCTAACGGCTCTTGGGATAGATCCACTGGATTTTACCGCATCACCATTCCCAATGCTCGCTTGGCTCCCTCTGTTAGAGGTCCGGTATTTAGTCCTAATAGCCCGATTCAGAAAATACGCTTGCAACAGCAAGACTCAAATACTGTTGCCATCTTTGTTCAACCCGCCCAAGGAGCGCAAATTGGCGAACTCAACCAAGTTGGCGATCAATTTATCGCTTTACAAATACAACCCTCTCGGCGGGTAACAACATCTTCACTTCCTTTCCCTCCCCTACCACCACCAAACAGAGTCCCATTCCCAGATCCACTTACTAACGACCGACCGACACCGCCGCCACCCTCACGCCGAGCTCCCATAGGACGACCGGTGGTAGTTATTGACCCAGGACATGGCGGTAAAGACTCCGGTGCGCCCGGTTTGGGAGGACTTTTAGAAAAAGATGTCATTTTGCCTATTGGTAAAAGAGTCGCCGCTATTTTAGAGCAAAATGGCGTAAATGCAGTTCTAACGCGGGATTCTGACTATTTTGTTGAACTTCAGGGACGGGTAGATATAGCAGACCGAGCTCGTGCTACTTTGTTTGTCAGTATTCACGCTAACTCAGTTGATAGGCGCCCAGATGTGAATGGGTTAGAAGTTTATTATTACGACAGCGGTTATGGTTTGGCGGAAGTAGTTCGCCGGAGTATTCTGCAAAACATCAGTACTATCAAAGACCGAGGAACGCGCAAAGCCAGATTTTATGTTCTCAGGAAAAGTTCTATGCCCTCAATTCTTGTAGAAACAGGCTACATGACCGGTCGCGAGGATAATCCCCGATTAGGAAACCCAGAATACCAAAATCGCATGGCGGAA
Organism: Tolypothrix sp. VBCCA 56010; assembly: GCF_050875635.1. Lineage (NCBI taxonomy): Bacteria > Bacillati > Cyanobacteriota > Cyanophyceae > Nostocales > Tolypothrichaceae > Tolypothrix > Tolypothrix sp. VBCCA 56010. The sequence continues at coordinate 13,941 of NZ_JBPAOH010000001.1, read as the reverse complement.
GCGATCGCTCGTGGTATCCTCAGGTATCTACAACGTTAGAAATGGGGCATGGGGCATTGGGCATGGGGCATAGGGCATGGGGCATGGGGCATAGGGCATAGGGCATGGAAAGAATCTCTTATTCCCATTGCTCATTAAACAATTACCCATTACCCATTACCCATTACCTATTACCCATTACCCATTGCCCATTGCCCAATCCCCAATCCCCAATCCCCAATAATCCTGTATCTTAAATCCAAAACCTAACTAAAAATCAAACTGTGCTTTTATCTTCCATTTTTGAAGGCAATCAAAATCATTTTTCCGATCTTGAACCCCAACGTGCCCCGATTGGCATCTTTGATAGTGGTGTGGGTGGTTTGACGGTACTGCGACAACTGTATCGGCAACTCCCCAACGAATCAATCATTTACTTTGGGGATACAGCTCGACTTCCTTACGGTATTCGTTCGCAGGCAGAAATTTTACAATATGTGCGGGAAATTCTCACTTGGATGCAACAGCAACAAGTGAAAATGGTAATTATGGCATGTAACACCAGTTCTGCTTTAGCTTTAGAGACGGTACGTGAAGAATTTAACCTGCCGATCAAGGGAGTCATTCTCCCAGGAGCGAGGGCAGCAGTCCAACAAGGAAAGCGGATTGGGGTAATTGCGACCCCAGCAACTGCCAAAAGTAATGCTTATCGGCAAGCTATTCTGGAAATTGATCCAGATGTGCAAGTTTGGCAAGTCGGCTGTCCGGAGTTTGTACCCCTGATTGAACAAAACCGAATTCAAGACCCTTACACTACTGATGTTGCCCGGTCTTATTTGGAACCTTTAATACAGCAGCAAATTGATACTTTAGTTTACGGCTGTACCCATTATCCGCACTTAGAACCAGTACTGCGATCGCTTCTACCTTCCTCTGTCAAGTTAGTTGACCCAGCTGTTCATGTTGTTGCCGCTTGTACCCAAGAGTTAAACCTTCTGGGCTTAAAAAATACCCACCCACCACAGCCAACTCGCTTCGCTGTCAGTGGTTGTCCGCAACAGTTTGCCCAGTCCTCGTTACCGTGGCTTGGCTGTACCCCAATGGTTGAAGTTGTGCGCTGAGAGCGATGCCGCAATTTCTCACATCCAGAAAGACTAATTAAAAAGTTAGAAGTTAGGAATGATGAGTTCTGAGTTTTGAATTCTAAACTCCCAACTCCCGTACAGACGTTCCGGACTGAACGTCTCTACCGCTCCTATTGACTATTAACTACTTTCGTCACATTTGGCGTTAGCGATATCTCCCGCTTATGTTTTCCACTATAAGCTGAAGTGACACTTTTAGGTACAGGCTTTTGCCCTGTTCGCTTCGCCAGAGCTAATAATAAATAGACGGTGAATAAATAACCCGCAGCTAAAACAAAAATCATCATAGGCATGTTTCCGTAAATCATTCTTCTACCTGCACCTTTCTCAAACGAATATAAAATTGCATAAAATTAGTAGAACTTCAGCCAACAAAGTAAATCTTTGATAGCTGTAGTTTGCTATAGGAACTTTTCCATAGAGTTTTTATTCTCTACGCTTAACCAATTAATTATTAAATTAGTTTTTTCACAGACCATACCTACCACAACAGTTAAATTGCTAAATAGCAATTACAACTGCTGCTTCAGCAGTCTACCAGTCTGCGTTCTTAAAAAGCGTACCACATGGCAGGAGCAACACTTATGCTCAACGTATGCAGCAAATCGTGTAACGGTTTCCCCATAAGGGCAACCCTTAGCTCCCAACAGACAATCAGTTGCGGCGAAAACCGCCCTCACCAAATGCCTTCCCGTGTAAGTTTGCACATCGCAGCAAAAATCAAAAGAATAATTTCTTTGATTCAACCTACGACAAGTTATTTAGACTCACCACAGTTTATGAGTAAAATCACCTATTGATGATTTATCTTTTTGGGGTGAATTTCTCAAAAATTTTAAATTCCTTAATTTTAGCGTAACACAACAGTCCACACTTTTAGCCAACTTTAGTGCTAAATTTCAAAATTTCTAGGCAGCCAGACAATCATGGTGAAACAATTTAGTCTTAGTTGCAAATAAATAATGGTTCTAGTATTTATAGATACTTTCAGGTGTTGTTGCGAACGTCACTTACAGATTCTATAAGCAAAAAGAAATTTATTACTAAAGCGCATAGTTACATCTATCTTATGGAGGTTATTTTGAAGCTTAATAAAACTCTTTCAGAAATTTCCTTAACTATACAGAGGAGAATAAAGTATATTTTATTTCCAAACTTTCAGAATAGCGGTGTTTGACGAACAGGCTATGCGTATACGAGTCATGCTATTTTATCAACCTCGGACTTACGATTAGCAGTTGAAAAGAAAGAGAGATATTTTATAAGAAAAAATTATATAAAATGAGTGGGAAATCAAAGCTGGAGATGAAACATTAAAAAATAAGGGTATCTGTGAAGGATAGCGAGGATTGCGATCGCGAAAACTTTGCGACGGCACAGGCTTATCTTAAAATGAGTATAGGATATGTAAACTTTCTTAACTTAAGCCAGAGTCCGCCCATCCATGACCCCAGCTACCTCCTTTTTTTCCCCAGTGGAAGCAGACCTGCGAATACTAGCAGACAACCTGAAACAGCTAGTTGGAAATCGCCACCCCATACTCTATGCAGCGGCAGAGCATTTATTTGGAGCTGGGGGCAAGCGCATAAGACCGGCAATTGTTCTATTAGTATCGCGCTCAACAATGCTAGAGCAAGAAATCACGCCGCGACACCGACGCCTAGCAGAAATTACAGAAATGATTCACACGGCAAGCTTAGTGCATGACGATGTGGTGGATGAATCAGATATGCGGCGTGGCGTTCCGACAGTTCATAGTTTGTTTGGCAACCGCATTGCGGTATTAGCCGGAGATTTTCTATTTGCTCAATCTTCCTGGTATTTAGCTAACCTAGACAACTTAGAGGTAGTGAAACTGCTGTCTGAGGTGATCATGGATTTGGCTTCAGGAGAGATCCAGCAGGGACTAAATCGCTTTGATACTAACACCTCGATTGAAACTTACTTAAAAAAGAGCTATTACAAAACTGCGTCGTTAATTGCCAACAGTTCTAAAGCAGCCGGGTTACTGAGCGACGTTTCCCAAGAAACTGCCGAACATTTGTATGGCTACGGTCGTAATCTTGGTTTGGCGTTTCAAATTGTGGATGATATTTTAGATTTCACTTCTTCGACGGATACCTTAGGTAAACCAGCCGGATCGGATCTCATCAGTGGGAATTTGACTGCACCAGTTTTATTCGCTTTGGAAGAAAAACCATACTTAGAAGTGTTGATTGAACGAGAGTTTGCCCACATTGGCGATTTAGAGCAAGCGCTGGCGCTGATTGAAGATAGTCAGGGTATAGTGCGATCGCGCGAGTTAGCAGCCGAACATGCCAAACTAGCAATTGAACATCTAGCAGTTCTCCCACCCTCAGAATGCCGGCAAGCCCTGACTAACATGACTGATTATGTACTGAGCCGGCTCTATTAAAAACTGGGGATTGGGGACTCTTGGATTGGTGATTGGGAATACTTGCTTAGTCCCCAGTCCCTATTTACTAGTCCCCAGCCCTTTTAAGCAATATCAGGTGGAATTTTCGGGCGAGAATGTTTTTGTTGCAAAGTTTCTTGAATTAACTGCTGTAACTCGGTTCGCTTAATTTCCACAGCGTTGGTACTCATGCCAGGAGTCTCAAAAAAAACTATACTATCTACGGGTTCTAATGCCACAAGTTGAAACAAAATGTCAGCAATCAAAACGGGTGCAGCTATTACTTGAGGGTCAAGCCCAGCATTCAAGCTGAGTGGAACATCCTGTAAGGTAGGGTAAGCGTAAATCGCACGCTTTTCCTTCTTTGGATTAGCACGGTTGCTCAATGTAGTTAAAACCCAGTCTTTTTCCAAATTTTGGAGAATATAATACTGGGGGTGACGTAACTCAGAAGCGATCGCGCTAATAACTGGGGCGATTGCTGTGACAAGTTGTGGTGTTATACCATCGTTGGGTGCATTGTCAATCAGCAATTGAATTTGTGTTTTTAAGTCCATAACGACCTGCAAATAACTTTTGGGTAATGGCTGTAAGATATTTACGTGTGAATAATCTCACTATAAGTTGGGAATAATAGATGAGAAGCAAATCCTAAACACAGGATCTGCCTGCGTTTAGCTTATACGCAAAACCCAAAAAGTTAATACCTACGTTCATACAGGTTGTAACCAAGTATGTTAGGGTTTTTTTAAACTGAGACTATGAATTTAGCCGCAACCGCAACTATTCAGGGAGAAAATTCTATCGGAGTGGAGGGGATATTTCAACTTCTGTTCAAGGAGTTAAGCCAATTAACCAAAGCTTCGGAGCAGAATTGCCACGACGTGGCTACACGAATTAGCGCCGAAGTTTACCGGATTTGCAATGAAAGTAAACGCATCCAAGCTTCCGGTGCAGTGGAAAGCTCGGCGATGACCTTAGCCAAACATAGGCTACAACAGTGTCTCAGATACTACCAGTTAGGTTCAAATCGGGGTAGGGTCGAATTACATAGCACTTTGAGTGCGATTATCTACCGTTACATTAATCCTCCTCAGAGGCAGTTGAGCTATCAGGGACGGTTGACGATCATTGAAGATTTCTTACAAAGTTTTTATTTGGAGGCGTTAAACGCTTTCCGGCGCGAAAATCAGCTTACCTCTACCTATCGCCCCCAGAGTCTTCTGGAATTAGCAGAGTATATGGCATTTACCGAGCGCTATGGCAAGCGCCGGATTCCCCTACCAGGACGACAGCAGCAGCTGATTATTTTGCGGGCGCAAACTTTTTCTCAACAAATGCCGAACGAAAGCTCTGTAGACATCGAACAAGCCGCAGAAGGTAGCGCTAATGAAGGCGATGGTTCTTGGGAAGATCCAGCCGTACAGCAATTGCGAAGTGCGATGGCGATGCAACCCGAACCCGAACCCGAAGAAGACACGTTGCGTTCTGTTGTGGTTACGGAGTTAATGAACTATCTCGAACAACGGCAACAAACCGACTGTGCTGATTACTTCGCCCTTCGCCTTCAAGATTTATCCGCGCAAGAAATTGAGTCAATTTTAGGTTTAACTCCTCGCCAGCGCGATTACTTGCAGCAACGCTTTAAATATCATCTGATTCGTTTTGCCTTGCTGCATCGCTGGGAATTGGTTCACGAGTGGTTAGAAGCTTCTTTGCCCACTAACTTGGGCTTGACTCCTCAACAATGGGAAATTTACACCGCACAACTCGACGAGAAACAACGGTCTTTATTAGAGTTGAAGCAACAAGGACAACCTGACGAAAAAATTGCCAAAACTTTAGGGTTATCAATGGCACAACTGCAAAAGCGGTGGTTTAAAATTCTGGAGCAAGCTTGGGAAATTCGTAACTCGTTAGTGTCCGGATCAGGTGCATCTACTCATGAATAGTGACTCAGAATCCTTACAACACCAGTTACTTGCTTGGTTTTTGGCATCGGATGCCGAAGCTGGCAAGCATCCCTCGGCTGAATGTGAGGAAATTGACGGGGTAGAAAATCCGCTCTTTGAAACCACCACTTCCACAAGTGGTGATTTTGAGTCGGAAGGGATACCCCAAACCTTTCAACTGGGAGAAATTCCTACTGTGCAAGAACGTTTCCAAGCCGTCATTAAACGTCGGCTGCAAGTCCAAATTCAAGACCACCCGCCTTTATTCCCTTGGGAAACCCAATTAAAAGATTACCCCGATTACGTAGACAGTCCTTCGGTTGCATTAGTTCCAGCATACGGGTGGATGGCACAGCAATCGAAACTGAATATACCGGTGTCTTTACCTGAAAAAGTTTTTCGGCAATTGCTAGAAAAATGTCAGGCAATGCTGGTATCTTCTCTGCCTTTGGGGGCAAAATTAGTTCAGGTAGTCGAGAGCTTGTTTCCTAACGATGCCCAAGCACTCAACGACTTAGCAGGAATGGTGCTAAGAAGTCCCTCTCGCTCTGTAGGCGCTCTAGAGAAAATGCCGATCAAGGAAAGCGATTACTCCGATTTAGGAAAACGCCAACAGATGGCTTTATCTTTGCTAGCAGCTAAACAATTACTGGAAAATCTGACTTTGCCAATTTCAGATAGCAATCCAGCAGTCGAAAGAGAATGGCTAACTAGCGCCGGCGCTATCAACCTCAAAGTAGAATATCAGTCTCAGGGTAGAGTGACAAAACTCTGCGTCATGGGGGAGCTACCCACGGCGGGGATTTTGACACTCCAAGGAAATGGCACTCAAGCAAGGACGATGTCTTCTACTTCGGGTTGCGTAAGTGTTGAGTTATACGGTCAGCCACTTAACCAGACTTATACTTTGTCAGTTGAGTTCCCCGAATTAGAGCAACAATCACTTTTGTTTGTCATTTTGCCGATGATGTAGCCCATATTACCATAGCTAGCACGCGAAGTGTTGATAAACGCCGATTGATAAGATAGTTATCCTGGTTTTGAGGTTCATCCTTTTAAAAAAAGCGGTCGTTAGGGCGTCTACGAAAAGCGGCTATGAAGAAGACACGCTTTTTTGGTAATACTAATTTTCTGTAAGGATGCGCGGAATATCGCCCTGCGCCAAGCGCACGCACTCGCGTTCAGGCTGGAAGCCTAAACGCCAGGTGCTTCAAGTCGGCAAAGCCGACCAACGCACTGGCTCGGCTATACAAACGTTCGCCCTTGGCGTTCGGTGAAGGGTAGTCTGCCGACCCAGGCTGGTTTGAGATTCTTACGGACAAATGGTGTAAGTTCCCGCTTTCAAAGCAGTAGTGTTCGTTGCTTCTGCATCATGGCGCCTGCTTGTACACCCATTAGCTGCTTTCTCATCAAAATGTTTAATTTGTCTAGGATAAGTTGGCGTTTACCTGTTAATCGTTATTGGCGGCATTTGCATTCTTCACCTTTAATCGAAGTGGAAGATTCAATTACCTTACGGGTGCTGGTGCTAGCTTTGGTAATTGTGGGAATTTTGGCGACGGATATTGCAGCTCAAACGAAATTTAGTTTTTGGGCAATTCCTCTAAGCGTGGTGGGTGCGATTTGGAGTTATTACCATCGTCGAGATGCTAATGTATCGGTTAAGTTTTGTATCGCCATTGGAATGTTAGTAGCACTTGGTGCTTTCTTAGGGCGATTGCTGGGCGAGTTGAATGATACACGGCTGGGTTTAGCTGAGTTACTAATTCAATTACAAGTCCTTCACAGTTTTGATATGCCTCGCCGCAAAAATTTGGGGTATTCAATTGCGATCGCGCTGATTTTGCTTGGTGTGGCAGCGACGCTAAGTCAAACTTTTGAGTTGGCGCCAATGTTAATGTTATTTTTAGCGATCGCTCTGCCAACTTTAGTTATAGATTACCGTTCTCGCCTCGGCTTAGAAAAGGAAAAAGGTAAAAGTCACAAGCTAAACTCCAGAAAATTATCTTCTCTTTTACCCTTTTACTTTTTACTTTTTACTTTAATTGTCGGGCTAGGATTGGTAATTTTTGCTGTTATGCCGCGTTTTCCGGGCTATCAACTACGGACTTTCCCTGTAAGTTCCCCTATCGAAGTTAAAGGCGGTTTTACAGGACGCACTATCATCAATCCCGGTTATGTCCGCTTTGGTAATGCCAATAATCAATCGTATAATAGCAACGGCACGGCGGAAAATAAAAACGGCAAACCAGGGCAATTAGATAATACGTTTTATTACGGTTTTAATAGCCAGATTAACCAAAACCTGCGGGGAGAAATGAAACCCAAGGTAGTGATGCGGGTGCGATCGCAAGCGGAAGGTTTTTGGCGTGTGTTGGCGTTTGATCGCTATACGGGTAAAGGATGGGAGATTTCCCGCAACGAACAAGTTCTTACCGTTAAACGATCGCCTTGGTCTTACCAAATTTATCTCAATCCCCCAGCAATAAATACGCCAACTAAAGAAATAGTACAAACTTACACTCTGGTGTCGGATTTGCCTAACTTGATTCCGGCTATGACTTATCCGAAAGAAGTATACTTTCCGACACCGATGATAGCTGTTGATAAAGAAGGTTCTTTGCGATCGCCTGTGGGATTATCATCAGACCTGACATATACGATAATTTCCGATGTACCTTACCGCGATCGCACTTCTTTAGGAAAGGCTTCAACTAACTATCCCCAAAATATTAAAAATTACTATCTACAAATTCCCCCAGAAATTGCCGAAAAAGTCCGACACCGCACCGAAGAAATTTTAGCTAATTACAACCGGGAACGAGTCGGAAAGTCAGAAAAATCCCTTGATTCAACTTACGAAAAGGCACTTTATTTAGCTCAATATCTCAAGCAAAATTATTCTATTCCCGAAAATCCCTTAGGACTGCCTTATTTAGGTGATAAAGAAGACTTGGTAGAAACCTTTTTGTTTAAGCAAAAAGGAGGCTATCCAGACCACTTTTCTACAGTTTTGACGGTGATGCTGCGTTCTATTGGCATTCCAGCGCGGTTGGTGGCAGGATTTAGTTCCGGAGAGTTTAATGTATTTACGGGGATGTATGTTGTTCGCAACACCGATGCTTATGCAATGACAGAGGTGTATTTCCCCAAACATGGTTGGTTTACGTTTGATCCAATTCCCAATCATCCGCTGATTCCACCTTCGATAGAAGAGACTCAGACTTTTAGCGTGTTGCGGCAATTTTGGAATTGGGTTGCAGGCTGGTTGCCCTCGTCGGTGACAGGTTTATTAAATAATGTATTTGGGGCTATATTTAGTTGGATAGGTAAAGCGTTCTCTGAATTTTTTGCTTTATTTTCTCAAGGTTGGCTAGGTGTATTGACAGGCTTAATTTTAGCAACTACAACGGCTTTTTTAAGTTGGTTGGGTTTGGTACAGTGGCGAAAATGGTTAAAGCAGCGTACTTTCAGAAAATTGCCTCCAATGGAAAGCCTTTATCAACAAATGCTGCAAACTTTAGCTGAAAAAGGTTTTAGCAAGCACCCGGCACAAACACCTTTAGAATATGCTAGCGTTTCATACCAGCATCATTCAAGAGCAACGGCTGAGGTAATAGATGAAATCTGCCAAGCATATAATAGCTGGCGATATGGCGGTCAGGCTCCAAATTTGAATCAACTGCGACAAAGATGGCAAGAAATGAAAAAGGCTAATAAAAATTAGTGCGATTTGCAACTTTTTTTCGCGGCTAAGAGTTGGTAATGCGATAGTGCTTCAGCCAGACTGGGGGTGTATTCAATTACACCCCTTTTTTGATTCTAAATATAACTGTTTTAGTCTAAAGGTTAATTAGATACACTTAGAGGATAAATCATTGACCTGACTACTACAACTTAGGAGTACTTAACTGAATGCGATCGCCCTCAAAATTCCTATCAGAAATCCGTACCACTTTGCAATTAACAGTGCCTTTGGGGGGCATTCAACTAGCAGAAGCATCCGTGAGTTTTATCAATAGCGTGATGATGGGATTGTTAGGCATTGAATCCCTCGCGGCTGGTGCTCTGGGTGCGATCACCTTCAATACTCTAGTTTTCTTGTGTATGGGGGTTTTAGAAGGAGGCAGTCCCCTAGCGGCTGAAGCCTTTGGTGCTGGAGACATAGATCGCATTCGCCAAATCTTCACTCAAGGACTCTGGCTGGTGGTTGTTCTGTCTTTACCAATGATGTTGCTCACTTGGCATCTGGACTCGATTTTGATGCTATCGGGTCAACAAGAAAACACGGTAGCCTTAACTAGCACTTATTTAAAAGCCATTGTTTGGGCTTTTCCAGCAGCGGTAGGTTTCTTGATCCTCAAGGAGATTGCCACAGCCCTCAATCGTCCCCAACTCATTAGTGCGATCGCCCTAACTAGCATTCCCCTGAATATTCTCGCTAATTACCTTTTAATATTTGGTAAGTTAGGCTTGCCAGCCTTAGGATTAGCGGGGATTGGTTGGGCTGGCACCTTTGTCTACTGGGTGAATTTCCTGGCTGCTGCCGCCGCAATTGGTTTCCATCCTTGGTTTAACGAATACAAACTATTTGCTTCTCTACAGTTCAATAAAGATGTGTTTGCAGAACTTTGGCAAAACGGCTGGCCCCTAGGATTGCAATACGCTTCCATATTGTTCTTATTTACCTTAATTGCCTTATTAAGCGGCTATATGGGAACAACATTGCTAGCTGCCAATGAAATTGTCGTCCAAACTATAGAAGTTTCATTGATTGTGCCGACAGCGATCTCTTACGCTGCCATGACGCGAGTGGGACAAATGATGGGTCAGAGTGACCCCACTGGTGCAAAGATGGCAGGATTTGCCACAATTGCCATCGGTATAGCCACAACTAGCCTAATTGCCGTTGCTTTATGTCTATTTTCAGAGCAGATTACCACCATCTTTTTAGATGCAAGTGAGCCAGATCATACTATGGCGATCGCGTCTGCAATCCCCTTGTTGAGAATTTCAGCACTGTTTCTCATAGCTTTCGGACTTAACCTAATTGCTTTAGGGACGTTGATGGGTATCCAAGACATCCGCTTACCTTTAGTGATTAACATACTGTTTCAGTGGGGTATTGGGATGACAAGCGGTTACCTGCTTTGCTTCCATCTCAATTGGGGTTCTATCGGCTTATGGTCAGGATTAACTATAGGAATCTCACTATCTACAGTGTTTTTAATCTATCGTTTTTACGTTTTGATTTCTGAGTTGATCCACTCTAGCGACGATCAAGAAGCACTAGACAATATTAAATCTACTGACGATGCTCAAACTCCTGTATTGAAATCTTGTTCTTAGCCTCTGTTAGCATCACCAACTGAATCTTGGATTTCTTCAACAAAGTTCCGACCAACAATCTCTGACAAAAACTTCAGTTCTTCCTGCAACAGAATATAACCTACTTGCCCGCAATCAGAAGGTTTGCCACAAAACGCTTTTGTGAAGTAACCATAAAATTCATACTCTGGTAGATACCAAGGTTCAGTTTCGGGACTGGGTAGAGATATTTGAGGTTGATTCTCCCCTGAAGCAATCAGAATTGGGAAAATCCAGCAAGTGAAGGGTTTATAGTACCAGGGATGTAAGCCTTTTGCTTTGGAAAGCTCCTGTAATCCGCAGCGTACATCATCCAGAGTAAAAACACAGACTGTGTTTCTGAAATGCTTTGGATAGTCGTTGATGAGAATGGAATATGGTTTCTCCTTTAGTGCTGTTTTTTTAACCGAACATAGACCTTTCCATTCCACGTTTTCAACCGTCAAGTCTTCATATTCTTGATCATCGATAATGACTTGCGTTGGTAAATCAAGACCAAGATTTTTAAAAAAATCTGCTTCTTCCTCGACGACTCTTTGAATAATCTCAGCCGTTTCCTGGTTAACGTTAACTCCATTATAACAACACATACCGTCACAGCTAGATAAGGAGCAACGCTGACGATTTTGCTTAAATGAATCAATGTCAACAGTAGCCTGACTAAGTTCATCTCGGCAAGCTTGCTCTGTCTGGGGGTAAGCCGTAAAATTTGTTAATTTTTCTGGAAGATTAGCTTCAGACACTTGTCCTAATTCCATTAGTTTTTCAAAAATTTACAGTGAAACTTTACATTACCGCAACTTTTTTTAGCTCTTGTAATGAAATTTGAAGATTATAGTCACAAAGATGCCTGTAATATAAACATCATCTATTTTTAATTTAAAAACTTAATCAGGTTCGCTAAGCAAATCAAAACAATGAATATCTTCAACTTCATTTAAAAGGTTTATTAATTTTTGGGCGGACTGTAACAAGGCTTCCTTAGCAGATAAACCAAGAATTTTATCTTGAGCGCTCGTTATCAGTGTTGCCTCTCCTGCAAATTCTAAGTACCTATAATCTAAAGTTAATTCATCTCCACGGTGGATATCATCTAGGGTAAAAAAGAAACCAAGACATGACAAAAGATTAGGATTATTTGCATGATTAATATAACATGTATTATCAGTAATTTCATCACTGCAAATAAAGTAATGACCACCCAATCTCATGCCCGTATTTAGAGGAAATTCATCTCTTGTTCTTAACTCTTCTCGATACTCTTTTTCGCTCACAACTTTTTATTTTAGGTAAAAAGGAGTTGGTAGATAAACTATACTTCCTTTTGGTGCAAATTCTAAGCTAAATAATCCCTTTCCTGCATTGGGTATGTTAGACGCTTTCACTAATGATAATTATTTTTAGGTGGAGAAGAAAGCGGCAACCGCTTTCTTCTGTTTAAATGTTCATGAAAAGCTTTGCACTAAGAGTAAATATAAGGTGCATCGTCAGAATTAATATTGATGACTAAAATGATTATCATTCTGATAACTGGTGATTTTATTCCTTGGAAGTCCCTTAAATGATTGTCACGCCTATTATTTCCTTGCTCTTTTTGCGTTATCCGTCTACAATTATCAGGTTCATAGTTACAGCCCTGGAAGCCGCTTGGGACTTCTTGCAGAAAAGAAGCGTTAGACAATCCTAAAGCATCCATGAATTAAAAATCAAAGAAAAGGAGAAAAAAAAGACTGTTTTTGTCATGCAAAGTCTTCGATCTAAGGTTTTAATAGTTTTTTTGGAGGTAAAAAATGGCCGTAGCCTATGACCAAGTAGCTCATATTTATAAAGAAATCAGAGACAGCGATACTTGGTATTTCCAGTATGTAGGTGACTATACATTCTTTAAAATAATCGGTGATGTTACCGAAAAAGCAATTTTTGATTTCGGTTGCGGAGAAGGAACTCATGCCAGAATCTTCAAGCAGATGGGCGCAAAACGAGTAGTAGGAGTAGATATTTCTCAGAAAATGCTAGAGTTGGCAAAAGAGGCAGAAGCCATAAACCCACTGGGAATTGAATACATCCAGGGTGATATGTGTGAACTTGGGGAATTTGGAAGTTTCGATCTTGGCGTCTCCTTCTCTGTACTTAGCACTATCCCAACAAAAGAACAACTGTTGAAAGTGTGTCAAGCTATTTATGCCAATCTGAAGCCGCAGGGTCGTTACGTAACCGTCGGCTTGAATCCCGATTTATCTCCCGATATCTGGCAACTATTGGTAGAGTCCTTTCCGACTTCCAGAATTGAATTCTTTCAGGAAGACCCGGTTAGATTCATAGAAATTGTTGACGAAAAAGAGTGTATATTTGAAGATTATTTATTGAAAAGAGAAACCTATGAATGGGCATTCCGAACTGTCGGCTTTAAAGATATTTGCTGGCACCCACCAAGGGTTTCTCCAGAAGGAGTTCAGAATTTTAGCAAGGAATTATTGCAGATTTATATCAACCATCAGTTTTTAGTTGGTCTTGAGTGTTTTAAATGAGGAAGTGTAATATCAATCGTAAACATGGTAGCTGTTTGTGATGAGTGAAATTAACCAAGATTTAGAGAGTCCTTTACCACTCACAAAGCCAACCTGTCTTGTTAATTCTTGTAACGAGTGGGACCCACTTGAAGAGGTGATTGTCGGCAGTGTTGATGGCGCGATGTTCCCATCGTGGGACATCATTAATAAATGGACTGTGCCTCCCGGAGAATGGGAGGATATCGAGAAGTTGGTGGGTGAAGGAGGAGTTCCTTATTCAAAAGAATTCATTGAAGCAGGACGCAAAGACCTCAAGGAATTCATCCACATTCTCGAATCAGAAGGAGTAACGGTACGCCATATCGATATTGCGGATTACTCTGCCCCTTTTTCCACTCCAGCTTGGCAGGTATCGAGCGGTTTTAGCGGTGCCAATCCTCGTGACGTGTTTTTAGTAATTGGCAATGAGTTGACACTCCCCTGCCTGAATAGATATCGCTTCGCTCATCTATTCGGAAAGGCAGGGGATTCTTCATTCACCGTCAGAACTTGCTCTAACAGGCTTACGCCAA